>JBFJJV010000077.1:0-14242 GCA_041635265.1 Panacagrimonas sp. | reverse complement strand
TCATTTTCATCGTTGTTGCGACCCCCGTTGAAGAGGTCGGGCGAGATCATGATTTCGACTGGGCCGTCATTGAGCCGTCTAGCCTCACGTCAATCATCCAGACAGCGGGCCGTGTCAATCGGCATCGCAGGAGCCCCATTGACGCTGCAAACATCGCGGTAATGGATCAGCCTTACTGCGCATTCAGCAAACCCGAGAACCAGTACTGCAAACCAGGGTACAGAGTCTCCTCCACTCACCAGGATGAGTACGGCGCCATATTAAGCACCAGCAGACTGCTTGGCGTGGTTCCAGGGGAAACTCTCGCACTCGACACGCGGCTGGCCTTTGGCGATGGCAAGCAAACGTCTTGTCCGTTTGCAAAAAACGATGCTCAAGGGATCAACGAAATGATCGAGCATTTCTTCACTGACAACGTAGCCACCAAACCGGATCCGCGCCTGACACAGACGTTTTACCAGAGTTTTCAGCTGCGGCAAGAAGAGGCAAGCCAACGATTTTTCGTCAGCAATGACCATTCAACTGGGATGAGACTCATCGAGTTCATAAGGCATATTTCGACGAAGGACATTTCCGTTAAAAAAATTCCCGTCGAGTGGAATGACGACTCACCGAACAATACTTTCCTGTCCCCGACATTGAAGGATTGCGAAGAAATGATCGAGAAAACTGGAATATCCGGCGAGGCAGCAATGAGTTTTTCCCTGCCTGAGCGCCGGGGCCAAATGATGCAGAAACTTATTATTTCATGGCTGGGAGCGGTAGATACATCTGAGTAACAGGGGCTTGATGATCTTCATGGGCTCTCCGCGTGAAATCGCGGCTTTAGGCCCTCACATACCCCCAAGCCTTCCGCATACCCCCATACATACCCCCAAAAGCATGCGATTGCCAGCGTTTCAGTGACTCAAGCTGAGGCGACAGACATAAAAAAACCCGCTGTATATCAGCGGGTTAATTTAAAAAATTGGCGGAGAGAAAGGGATTCGAACCCTTGATGAGGTTTGACCCCCATACACGCTTTCCAGGCGTGCTCCTTCAACCACTCGGACACCTCTCCATGCAAACAATTATAGGCCGGATGGCCTGTGCAACTCAGGCTTTTTTCGGATTTTTTGGTTCTGGCATGACCAGACGCGGTGGTTTGTCGAGGCAAACCCCGGTGCCCTCTTCGTTTTTGATGCCGAAGGGCTTCGGATTTTCAGGTGCCTCGGGAAGACGCAGCGCGGATCCGGTGGTGGGCAAGGACAAACCCTCGACCGGCTTCATTTCAGGCGCAATCTGCGCGCGCTGATAGGGCTGTTCGGTCAGGCAATAAGTATTGACGCCACAGGCGCTGCTCAGCCCTGCCAGCGCCAGCAAGGACAGCGCTCGAATCAGCGGTACAGATACAAAAACTTCAGAAAAACGCATCAATTCAAAACTCCGGCGTCGCGCAAGGCCTGGCCTACGACTGGGTAATACTGCTTGTCCAAGGGCACCAGCGGTAATCGAATTCCGGGACCTATGCGGCCCATTTGCTCCAGCGCCCATTTCACGGGAATGGGGTTGGCCTCGCAAAACAATTTGCTGTGCAGAATCGCAATCTTATCGTCTATCGCCTTGGCGCGGTCGGCGTCACCGGCCAATGCGGCAGCGCACATCTCCGACATCTGACGTGGCACTACGTTCGCCGTTACCGAAATGTCGCCGCAAAACCCCAGCAAAATGGATTCGCGCGCGGTGGCGTCGTCGCCAGAGAGCAGTGCGAATTCCTTGGGCAGGCCCAGCGCCGCAAGTGCGCGAACCCGCTGCAGATCTCCCTTGGCTTCCTTGATGCCGACAATTCCCGGCACCTGGGCCAGACGCGCAACGGTCTCTGGCAGCATGTCAACGGCGGTCCTGCCGGGGACGTTGTAAACCACCTGAGGGATATTCACCGTCTCGGCAATCGCCTTAAAGTGGCGATACAGTCCCTCCTGCGGCGGCTTGTTGTAATAGGGCGTGACCAGCAAAGCCGCGTTGGCACCGACGCCCTTGGCGGCCGCGGTGAGTTCAATGGCTTCGCTGGTGGAATTGGCACCGGTACCCGCGATGACCGGGACACGGCCGGCGGCACGGTCAACGATTTGCTTGATCACCCCGATGTGCTCGTCGACATCCAGCGTCGCGGACTCGCCGGTGGTGCCGACCGCAACGATCGCCGCAGTCCCCTCCTGAATATGCCAGTCCACCAGTCGATCGAGCGCATCTGCGTCCACACTGCCATCAGCGTGCATGGGGGTCACAATCGCGACAATACTGCCTTGGAACATGTGGAACTCGGCGAAGGGGCTCGAACGGGCCGCGAATTATACGCGCTGGCACCGATATCGGCGCTCCTTGGCGCATTTTTTGTGTGGCAAGCGGAAATGGGCGAAAAAGATCCCGGATCTGGTGGTTCGATTGGTCATTTGACTCGCGGCTCCATAAACTCCTCCTTATGCCAAAACCGATCGATATTCCCGGCGCCAAAGACGCATCTGATTCGTCTGTGAGCACCCAGGACAGCTTGCTCTCCATTTCCGTCCTGGCGCGGACCAAGGCCAATGTGCCCTTGGAAATGTTTCGCGCAATTCGGGAGCGCGGATGCGAAGTCGAGGATTGCCGTATTGCGCCGATTGGCGACCGGCTTGCCGCCAATCTGGTGGTGTCGGGAAACTGGAGCGCGCTGGGCCGGCTGGAGACGGCTCTGCCCGGCATCGCCACCAAGCTCGATCTGCAGGTGCGCTTCGAACGCTGTGGGCCGCGCGCGCAAAGCCCGGAGTTCCGGCCCTATGCCGCCGACGTCATCGCACCCCAGCAGCCCGATCTGCTGGTGCATATGCTGGAGTTTTTTGGTGGGCAGGATGTGGAAGTAGCTGAAATATCCACGCAAAAATACATCAGCACCTACACCGGGGCTGAAATGTGTAGCGTGCAGATGGTTCTGCACGTGCCGGTCAATCAGCACCCGCAGGCCTTGCGTGAATCTTTCATGGACCTCTGCGATGATTTGAATGCAGATGGCGTGCTCGACCCGATCAAATCCTAATTTTCGACACAGGACTCGCGAATGACCCTGAGTATTGGTGACAAGATCCCCAATGTGACCCTGCCCGCCAACGGCGGCAAAGACGTATCACTGTCCAAGGACTTCAAAGGCAAGACACTGGTGGTGTATTTCTACCCCAAGGACAATACCCCGGGCTGCACCCAGGAAGGCCAGGATTTTCGAGACCTGTACGCCAAATTCAAACGCGCCGGCGCGGAAATCGTTGGCGTCTCCAAGGACAGCGTCAAGAAGCATGAGAACTTCGCGGACAAGTTTGAATTTCCCTTCAAACTGCTGGCCGATACCGAGGGCGAGCTTTGTGACGCCTTTGGCGCCATCGTCGAAAAGAGCCTGTATGGAAGGAAATACATGGGCATCGATCGCTGCACCTGGCTGTTCAATGACAAGGGCAAACTGGCCCAGATCTGGCGCAAGGTCAAAGTCAAAGGCCATGCCGAAGAAGTTCTCGCCGCCGTCAAGGCACTCTGAACCCTTCCCTTTCCACGCGGATATCGATCAGGCCCGGGCCTGAGGTGATCCCCTGCACGCTCTGCTGAGGCCATAGAGGAAGCCGTGAAGAAAAAAATCTTCGTACTCGACACCAACGTGCTGATGCACGACCCCACCTGCATCTTTCGCTTTGAGGAAAACGACCTCTACATTCCGATGGTCGTCCTCGAAGAACTCGATGGACTGAAAAAAGGCACCAGTGAGGCGGCCAGAACAGCGAGGCAAGTCAGCCGTATGCTGGATGAACTGGTGGCGAATCAGGATCACGAGCATATTGAAGCCGGCCTGCCCATTCCGACTGCGCTCACGCGGCGCGACAATCTGCAGAACAAGGAAAAGGGCAAGTCAGGTGCGGCGAGCGGCCGCATCTACTTCCAGACTCGTCCCAGCGACAGTGAGTTGCCCGGCATCCTGCCCGGCAACAAGGCAGACAATGCCATCCTGCTGAGCGCGCTAGCGCTTAAAGAGCGACACGCAGACTGGCCAGTCACGCTGGTCAGCAAAGACATCAATTTGCGCATCAAGTCGACCATTGTCGGCATCCACACTGAGGACTATTACAGCGATCAGGTGCTGGACGATGCAGACTTGCTGCCCACCGGCTACGCCGAGCTGCCAGAAACCTTCTGGGATTCGCACGGCGACAAGATGGAGAGCTGGCAGGACGATCGCGGCCGCGCCCTGTACCGCGTACACGGCCCAAGCGTGAAAGCTGCCTACGTCAATCAATTCCTGTATCTACCTGATGACGACCGCGACCGCGGTCTGGAACTGATGGTGCAGAGCATTGATGCGGAAACCGCCACGCTGAGAGTGGTCCGCGACTACCGCGTCAACAAGGCGCCGGTCTGGGGCATTCACGCCAAGAATCGGGAGCAGAATTTTGCTTTGAATCTGCTTCTGGACCCTGACATCGATTTTGTCACCATTCTCGGCACTGCCGGCACCGGTAAGACCCTGCTCACCCTGGCAGCCGGCTTGGCACAGGTGCTCGATGAGCCACGTTACCGTGAGATCATCATGACCCGCGTCACCGTACCGGTGGGCGACGACATCGGTTTCCTGCCCGGCACTGAAGAAGAAAAAATGACGCCGTGGATGGGTGCGCTGATGGACAATCTGGAAGTCCTCACGCAGAACAGCGAGGGCGGTGATTGGGAGCGTCAGGCAACCCAGGACCTGTTGTCAAAGCGCATCAAGATCCGCTCACTCAATTTCATGCGGGGGCGTACTTTCCTGAATCGATACATCATTCTGGATGAGGCGCAGAACCTCACGGCCAAGCAGATGAAAACACTGATCACCCGCTGCGGACCTGGATCAAAGATCGTCTGCTTGGGCAACCTCGGCCAGATAGATACGCCCTATCTCTCTGAAACCACCTCCGGATTGACCTATGTGGTGGATCGATTCCGTGGCTGGCCGCACGGCGGACATGTCACCCTGGCTCGGGGTGAGCGTTCACGTCTGGCAGCGTATGCTTCCGACATACTTTAGGGATACAGAAGTCGCATGTTTGGAAGACTGGCCAGAGGGGTGAAGGACGGCGCGCTCGGTATGGCGATCAAGGCCTATTTAAACGATCGTCTGAGTGAATTTGGCGAAGTTTCGGAGTGTTCGGTGGATACAAAAAAATCTCGGATCGAAATTTGCGCAATGCTCAAAGGCGAGCGCGATCTGCTGAACGTCGCAGTTGAGCACTATGAGTTGAACTGGGAGGATGATCGCGTCTACGCCACGCTGAAGTCCTTCTCCAGTTCGCGTCCATGGGTGACGCTCTTGCTTGAAAAATTGTTTGCCGAAAAACGCTACAAATTACCGACAGCCGTCGGTGCCATGCTTTAGATGAGCACGGGTTTCAAAGTCGCGCTGGTCCAGCACAGCTGTAGCGGTGATCGCGCGGCCAACCTGCGGGCGACGGAGAAAGGCGTCCGCGAAGGCGCGGCGGGCGGAGCGGCGCTTGTCTTGCTACAGGAACTGCATACCTCACTCTATTTCTGCCAACACGAATCAACCGATCTGTTTGATCTGGCTGAGCCAATTCCAGGGCCCAGCTGTGAATTCCTGAGCAAGCTGGCGGCCGAGCTCAATGTGGTCATCGTCGGATCACTGTTTGAACGGCGCGCTGCCGGTCTTTATCACAACACCGCGGTCGTCATGGACAGCGACGGACGTCTGGCTGGAAAGTATCGGAAGATGCATATCCCGGATGACCCCGGCTATTACGAAAAATTCTATTTCACACCGGGCGATCTCGGGTTCGAGCCGATTCAAACATCCATCGGAAAATTGGGCGTCCTCGTGTGCTGGGATCAGTGGTACCCGGAGGCCGCGCGACTGATGGCCTTGGCCGGGGCCGAACTGCTGCTCTACCCCACCGCCATTGGCTGGAATCCTGGGGACGACCAGGAAGAGCAGGCGCGGCAGCGCGACGCCTGGGTCACGATCCAGCGGTCGCACGCGATCGCCAATGGCATCCCGGTTCTGGCCAGCAATCGCGTCGGATTCGAGCCGGACCCGAGCGGTCAAACTCAGGGTGCCCAGTTCTGGGGCCATAGTTTTGCGGCGGGTCCGCAAGGTGAACTGCTGGGCTGTGCCGGCGATGACGATCAAACCCTGATCGTCGATCTTGATCTGGCTCGCGGTGAAAATGTACGGCGCTGGTGGCCTTTTCTGCGGGATCGACGCATCGACGCTTACGGCGATCTGATCAGACGCTACAGGGACTGATGCAAGCCAACCCAGGTCTTCCCCCGGCCGGCGCGGTCGGGGCCTTGATTGCAGCCATCGGTCTGGGCATTGCCTTGTGGTTCGGCTGGGACTGGTATCACCTTCCCAAATGGACTGAGGCCGAGATCACCCAATCAGTGGAACTCAATCTGGCAATGGACCTGGCGCGCAAGCCGGCAGAATCCGTGTCCTACGATGAGCAGGCGCGGATGCGCACAATCCTTCGCAGCGAGATTGAAGCTGCGGTGGACGCCGAATCCGAGCTGCTACGCAGCTACACCCTGGCCGGCCTGCTGATGGCCGGATTTGGCCTGATCCAGATGAGCATTCGGAATTGGCTGAGCCGGAAGTCCGGGGGCTAAGTTTTTGATCTCGACAGAAGCGTGCAGCAGGCGTTTCGGCCCGATCTGAATGTCCCAGCTCTGCTGCGATGCGGATGGTTATCTATTCAGATCCGCCTGCATCGTGGCGATCGGCCATGCGAACTGTATCGGCTAAAAAATCAACCCCGGGGAAGCGGCGAAAACCATTTGAGGCGATCGCGCAAGCGCACGACCTCGCCCACGATGACCAGACTGGCACCGTCAATGTCATCTCGACCGGCAACCAGTTCGGGCAGGCTGCCCAAGGTCCCGGCAATCACCTGCTGCGCCTGGGTGGTGCCCTGTCCGATCATGGCCGCCGGCCAATCCGCCGGCAGTCCGTGCGCAATCAGCTGTGCACTGAGTTCGGGCAGTGCACTTCTGCCCATATAGATCACGACCGTCTGCCCTTTGCGTGCCAGTGAGTCCCAGTGCAGATCAAGCACCCCATCCTTGCTGCGGTGGCCCGTCACAAAGATGCAACTCTGCGAGTAATCACGATGCGTCAGCGGGATGCCCGAGTAAGCTGCGCATCCATTGGCCGCCGTAATTCCCGGCACGACCTGAAAATTGATGCCGGCTGCTGCCAGTTCATCGATCTCTTCACCGCCGCGGCCGAACACAAATGGATCACCGCCCTTGAGCCGCAATACCCGTTTTCCGCTCAGCGCATGACGCACCAACTCCGAATTGATTTCGCCTTGAGGCAGTGTGTGCTTGGCGCGCCGCTTGCCCACGTAGATTCTCTCTGCATCGCGCCGCACCAGATTCAGAATTTCAGGGGAGATCAGCGCGTCATAGAGCACCACATCGCATTGCTGCATCAAGCGCAAAGCGCGAAATGTGAGCAGGTCCGGATCACCCGGCCCGGCACCAACCAGATAGACCTCGCCGCGGGGCTTTGCGCCCTGGAGCAGACTTTCTATTTCAAACACGGCAGCGACTTCATCGCCTGCCAGCAAACGTTCGGGGCCAGGACCATCGAGAAAATCTTCCCACAACTGGCGACGTGTATCGAAGGGCAGCTGTTTGACGCGTTCGCGGTTGCACTCCATAAATTCTGCGACGCGGCCATAAGCGGCAGGTAGCAGGGTTTCAATACGCTCTCTGAGCCGCCGAGCAAGCACCGGGGCCGCGCCACCGGTTGAGATGGCCACGGTAATCGGTGGGCGGCTAACGATCGAGGGCGTAATAAAGCGACTGGCCTGCGCGTCATCAACCACATTGCATAGCAGGCCGCGCACTTCCGCCTGTTCCGCGACCTCTTTATTGAGCGCCGCATCATCGGTCGCCGCGATTACCAGACGACAACCATCTAGGCAGCGGGCTTCGAATGAGGTGCCCAGATACACCGCGCGGTCCGACTGCACTAGTTCCGACAACTCCTCGTTCAGAACTTTTGCAACGATTCGCGGCACCGCGCCAGCATTCAGCAACAGACGAATCTTTCTGGCTGCGATCTCACCACCGCCCACAACCAGTACGGCCTGAGCATTCAGGTCAACAAACAGCGGAAAGTAATTCTTGTTTTGGGCGCTCATGGCTCAACCGTCAGTGAAAATGCCTGAATCGCGACAATGCCGACCAGAATCAGTCTTATTCCTGCACCGCAGACGACGCGGGCGGCTCAGCCCTTTCACCTCGTGGCACAAGATTATCGCTCACATGCCCAGATTCAGCCCCGGCGGAAGCCCCATGCCGCCGGTGACACTGGCCATTTTCTCCTGCGTTGATTTTTCCAGCTTCTGCACCGCATCGTTGATCGCAGCGGCGATGAGATCTTCCAGGAATTCTTTGTCTTCTGACATGGCGGCAGGATTGATCTCGACCTTGCGCGCCTGATGCCGACCGTCCAGCGTGACCTTGACCATTCCGGCACCGGATTCACCCCGAATCTCCAAGCGCGCAATCTCATCCTGCGCTGCCTTGAGTTTTTCCTGCATTTTCTGGGCCTGCTGCATCATCTGGCCGAGTCCACCTTTCATAAATATTCTCTCTGTTTATCGCGAATTGATCGAGTTTAATGCGTGTTGCGCTGTATCGAACCCGGCCTGACCGATGCGCCGAACTGATCCTTGAAGGCGCTGACAAGCGGATCGCGCTCAATACTCTGTTCCAGTTCCCGCTGCGCAGCCTCGGCTTCCTGTTCGGCGACCTGCGCAGGCGTCATTGCCTTCTGCTCTGCCTTGTCCAGTTCGATGATGAGTTGCAAGTCATCACCAAGCTGTCGACGCAGCGCGCGTTCCATACTTGCGTGCCGCGCCTTGTTCAAGAGAAATCGGGCACTCTGGGCGAGACTCAGTCGCAGCACCCCACCTTGGTGCTGTGCCCAGATGCACTGCCGCGCCAACTGGCGTGCCCCCGCGTCCAATGCCAAGGAATCGATGCGCTCCGACCACGGCGTGTCCGCACTCGGTATGGGGGGCTGCTCCGTGACTTCCAAGGTCGCCGTCTTGAGGGCTCGCTGCTCCTCGGGTGCCCTTGCCGCAATCGATGCACCCGGCCTGCTTCCTGCACTTTGGGTGCTCCCCGTGGCGCGAAGCGGTGTGCCGTCATCCACCTTGAACGCCATCATCCTCAGCAGTGTCATCTCAAAGCCGCTGCGCGGTTCCGGAGCCCATGGAAGATCGCGGCGGCCGGTGATGGCAATCTGATAATAGAGCTGCACATCTTCAGCCGGGATCTGAGGCAGCAGGGCGAGTAGTTCGGCATCATCGTCCTCGGTCTGGGCACCGGGCAAGACCTGCAATACGGCGATGCGCTGCAAATATCCCGACAAGTCGTTGAGCAGCGCCGAATAGTCCGGCGCTCTCGACTCGAGTTGGGCAATACCGCTGAGCAGTGACTCACCCTGACCCGAGGCCACGGCCGCCAACAAGGAGTACAGCACCTGACGACCGGAGGTGCCGAGCATATCTTCGATCGGTCCGCGCTCAAGCTTGGCCCCACCAGAAAAGGCGATGGCCTGATCCAGCAGCGACAAGCCATCTCTCATGGACCCGTCTGCTGCTCTGGCGATTTCACTGACTGCGCCAGGCTCAAACTGCGTCTCTTCCTGCTCGAGCACGCGCGCGAGCTGCTCGCGAATCGCACTCACGGTCAGCCGCTTCAGATTGAATTGCAGGCAGCGGCTCAAGACCGTGATCGGCAACTTTTGTGGATCGGTCGTGGCCAGAATGAACTTCACATGTGGCGGTGGCTCTTCAAGCGTTTTAAGCAGCGCATTGAATGCGTTCTTGGAAAGCATGTGAACTTCGTCAATCAGATAAACCTTGTAGCGGCCGTGTGCAGGAGCGTACTGGCTGTTGTCGATCAGTTCGCGCACATTCTCAACACCGGTGTTACTGGCCGCATCGATCTCCAGAAGATCAACAAAACGACCTTCGTTAACTTCGGTACAAGCGCTGCAGATACCGCAGGGACTGGCCGACACACCAGTTTCACAATTCAGGCCTTTGGCCACGATACGAGCCAGCGTGGTTTTGCCAACGCCGCGCGTTCCAGTCAGCAGAATGGCGGGATGCAATCTGTCCCCGTCCAGTGCATGCGTCAGTGCCTTGACCACGTGGCCCTGACCCATCACATCGGCAAATACACGGGGACGCCATTTGCGGGCGAGCGCCTGATAGCTCATTGGATTTTCTGGGGAGTATTCAGCATGAGGTGGGATTGTCGCCCACTGGGACCGGAGTAGTCCAAGGGGCAGGCTGATCTAGGGAATAAGCGCCTGCAACATCCCGGTGCGGGTGGGCCACACGCGGGCGTTGCGCCTTTTGGTGACTCAATTCCTGAGCCGTGGCGACATCTGTAGATCGGCCTGCCCCCTAGGATCTGTCGATAGATCCTAGTGGACTGCTGCCTGAAACCCGATCTGTCGGGCCCGGTTGGGTTTGACAGACACTTCTTGTCGGAGCATTCGCAGTAATTCCATGGGATCCGCATCGCTGCCCATGAGCCGCGCGCGATTTCGCACGACGGCAAAATCACCCGGCGTCAGCGACTCCAGCTCGCGCACGCCGACCGGCGGCGCAACTTTAAAATAGTGCTCGAATGCGTGATCCCGCTGATCCGGCTTGAGAAAATTGAAGCGCACTTTGAAAGAGAATCGGCGCAAGGCGGCTTCATCCAGGTGCCCCATTAAATTGGTAATGCAGACAAAGGGCAGCTCGTGCGATTCCATCCACGTGAGCATTTCATTGACCTGACTGATCTCCCAGCCCTGCTGTGCGTTGCGCCGGTCGCCCAGTAATGAATCAGCCTCGTCAAAAATGAGGAAAGCCCCGTTATCGCGCGCCTCGGCAAAGGCCTGCGCGATGTTGCGCTCGTTCTCGCCGACCCACTTGGAAAGCAGATCAGAAGCGCGCTTCTGAATCACTTCCAGCCCCAACTCATGGGCCAGCCACCTGACATAAGCAGATTTGCCAGTGCCGGGCGGTCCATACAGGCACATCGAGAACGCGCGCGTCTCCAGGCCTTCGAGGCGATCGCGCAGATGCCTGAGGTCATGATCTGCGTTGATCAGCAGTGGATCGTAGCGAACGCCGGGCACGCCGCGCGGCGGCGCCTCACTGCCCCGCATGACTTTGTCGATGGAATGCACGGCTCGACGAATATCCTGAAACCCACCACAGGTGAGCCGCGCCGAGCGCACCGCACCGGCGGCGACTGCAGGAGGCGTATCAAAGTCTTCAGCCAGCCGGCGTACCTCTTCGGCGGGGACCTGGACCTGCGCGCGTTCGAGCAAGCGGTTCCACACGCGCTCGCGCGCTCGCGCCGGCGGCACTTTCATTTCGATGGCATAGGTCATGCGCCGCAGCACGGACGGGCCGAGCACCGATGGGTCATTGACCGTCCACAGGGTCGGGATCGGGGTCTGCTCAAACAATCGATGCATGTACACGCGAGAGCCGTAGCCGCCACGTTCTCCATCGACTAGGGCATCAACATCGCTGTGCAGGATGTCTTCGGCCTCATCAAACAGCAGCATGGCGTCTGACTGGCTTTCCAATAACTTCTGCGACAATCGGAACGCGCCCATGCGCTGATCGCGCGAGGGTTCCTCTCCATGGTCATCCGATTGCCCGACACCATAGAGGCGCAATCCCAGTTTTGACGCCAGCGTTTTGCAGAATTCGGTCTTGCCGGTACCCGGAGCCCCGTATAACAACACATGAATACCGCTTGCGCCCTGACTAACCGCGCGCTTGAGCAAATTGGCAGCCAGCTCACGATCTGCCGGAAGATGTTCGAAGTCATCCCAATCCAGTTCGTGCGTGAGTGCTTCTCCGAGTAACGCAGCGCGCACGTCCGAAACCGGTTCGCCCTGTGACTGCAGGAAGCTGGTCAAGGCGGCCAGCGGTTCGCAATCAGAACGATAGTCGGTGGTGAACAAACCGCTGGAGATGAGTTTGCCCCGACGTGAAATCGCGTTGACCACCTCGCTGCGCGTTAGACCGAGCATGGTGGTCAGCAAGGTGATGACGCCGCTGTCACCAATGCGTAGCTCATCGAGTTCCAGACATTCAAATAAATTCTCTACCTGGGAGACGACCCGCGCACGCACGAGCATGCCCATCACTTTCTTTTCAGCCAGATTCAGTTTGAGGAGTCGCGCGACAGACTGCAGGTTGAGTTCGAGCGTGCCCGGACGCGCGCTGGCCAGCGCCGTAAAGCGTTTCCTCAGAATTCGTTGCAGTTCATCTGCCTTGAGCTTGGATGGTTTGTCGCCGAGCTTGATTTTGAGTTGGCCCGATTCCTCTTCGGCAAAGCGCAACAGGCCGTCCAGGGCCCAGCGATGCCGCTCCAGCCTCGCGGCCAGATTTGTCATCCAGTTCAGTACAACACGCTGTTCAAAGGGTTCCATCATGGGCTGAGTCAGTAAGAAGCCGCTCACATAGCGGGGGTGCATCATCGTGGCTTGGGCAATCTTTCGCCAAGAAATTCGACTGTCGCCAGGGCCAATGAGTTCTCAATCAGGGGCTTGCCGGTCCCGCTCGACCGCCCGGTCGAAATGGCTGCGTAGCCAACCGGACTCAGGCCCTTTATGCACAGCCTGTGGACAAGATATGCAAGTCGCTGATTTGTCTTTCAGAACCCGAAAGTTCTGGAAAATCAGGGTGGAACCTGCTAGCGAGGGACAGGGTCAGCCCTAAAAACCCCCAGATTGAGCACAAATTAAAGGCAGAGTCAGATGACATGCGATTGTGCTGGCGACCGCACATTTTTCAGTCGTCCATTCAGCGATCCACAATAGCGAAAACGAGTTAGAGCGAATTTTGATTCGCTCTAGCTGCCCACCATAGATCAAACCGACACCGTCGGAATCAATGTGCGTCTTACGCTAGAAGTTCCGCAAGCGCTGCCTCGCCCTGCGAGACAGACAGAAACAAATAAAGGTCCGCGCCAGCTGACCCCGGCACCCGGGCCACCGCTGCCGTTGCTCCCTTCCGGGCCTGGCGGGGTTCACGGTTTTCCGTCGCGAGGAGCCGACGCGGACCAGCGCTGATTATCGCTGATTTGTAGTGATGATTTCAGAACAAGATAAAAAAATCTCTTGCACCTAAAGTTTTCGGGCTTTCTTGCGCCCTCGAACTTGTTCCTCCAGCGTCAGCGCGACCTTATTGCGCAGATATACCGGAGCAAGATCGTCCGCGTGGAGCGTCGCGCCGCACTCAAACACAGGACACGCCAACTTCATGCCAGTTGAAGCTTGTGGCAGCGCCTCGGCATCGACACGACTGATCTCGCATCGCAAGGCCTCAGTCATAATCTGGCGATAGCGCGCCCATCCGCTGCCAGCGGCACGCCATTGGCCGCTGGCCTGGTGGATGCGTACCTGTTCCGGCGCACAGACAAGGGCTGGCGAAATCTCTAAGGCCAGACCCTGTGCATCGCGCTCATATGCCGCGAAATAGACTTCGTCCATACGCGCGTCGATGGCAACCAGAACGCGTTCCGCACCGCTATCCAGCTGAGCCTGCGCCAGCATTTGTAGTGAAGTGACCGCCACCACTGGCTTGTTCAGAGCAAGCGCCAGCCCCTTTATAAAACCGGTGCCAATGCGCACACCGGCAAAACTGCCGGGGCCGACTCCGCAAACCAGCCCATCAAGATCAGAGAATTGCAGGCCGGCCTCCTGCATCAGACCGTGAACGGCGGGCAGCATTTTCTGGGTGTGTGCGCGCCCAGCCACTTCGAAACGCTGGTACAGCGCATCTCCGTCCAGCACGGCGGCTGAACAAGCTTCGGTAGCAGTATCAAGGCAGAGTAGGCGCATCAGAAAACAGTGACAAGGGTATGGATTCAGCCATTCTAATGGCTGGAGAAATTACAGACTTCGCAGCCAATCTTCGGCCTCTTTCTGAGTCACACGCGGCATCTTGGGCAGGGCGGCCAGCATCGCCTTGCCATAGCTTTTACTGCGCAAACGCGGGTCGCACAGCACCAGAAGGCCACGATCCGCCTCGTCACGTATCAGTCGGCCGGCGCCCTGCCGAAGGTTGACGATCGCCTCAGGCAATTGCACATCCATAAATGGGCTACCGCCTTTGCTGCGCAGTGCATTCAGGCGCGCATCGTTGACCGGATC
>JBFJJV010000076.1:0-14282 GCA_041635265.1 Panacagrimonas sp. | reverse complement strand
CTGGTATCTGCACGACGTAGCACAGGTCTCCCGTTACGTCTTTCAGGAGCGCTGGCTGGGCGAGCGTTATGGTGAAGACAGGGTGCTGGCCGCCCTGACAGGGCCGCCCAAACGCCAGTTACTGAGCTGAACCGAAGCGCGAGGCGCCTCAGCTCAGTGGGGTGAGATGTCGCGCGTATAAGGGGAAGCCCAGCGGAAGGAACCCAAACTGCAGCAGCAACGTTAGGTACTAGTCCCCGGCCTAAGCGAGCGTAGGCCCTGCTGAGGAATAGAACATCGTGGAACTGGATTTCAATCGTCTGGCTATTTCGAGCCTGTTATTTTTCCTCATAGGCATGATCGCGGTCAGCTGGCAGCGCTACAGGCGCTCGCTGAAGTCGATTCACAGTCGTCAGCGCATTGCACCGGAACTCACGCCTTGCGACAACAAGCGCGCGACGGAGCGCAACTTAGACCGGCGTCGAGCGCCGACGCTCTGAGCGAAAGCGTGCTGGCAATTGGTCTCCGTCAGCGCAGCGCTTGCGTAGGCGAAGGCCCGGGCCTACAATTCGCGCCCTTTTTTTGCGGGCGCTGCACACATCATGAAAGACGGTATTCATCCGAACTACGGCTACGTCGTGTTCAAGGACAGCGCTGCCGGGCATTCCTTCCGGATTCGCTCAACTGGCGGCAGTAACGAAACCATCAAATGGGACGACGGTCAGGAGTATCCGATGATCGCTATTGATACCTCTTCCCTGTCGCACCCGTTCTACACTGGCAAACAACGTCAGGTGGAAGTGGGCGGTCGCGTCGATCGCTTCAAGAAGCGCTACGCCGGGAAAAGCTGATTTTCCCTTTGTCTATCAGCAGATAGGCCGCGATTCATCGCGGCCTTTTTGTTGAGCAGGCATTGCACTCGCTCCGCTGGAAACTGAGGGTTTGAGCTTCGAAGTTCTGTGCGCCTTGAGGGTGCACGTTCAAAATCAGCCTCTCGGGTGATGCTCCGGCTGGATTGATCCCAGCCAGTCCGAGCCGCGTAGCAGGTTCACGGTGCGCTGTTCCCGCGCTATCCGTGGGAGAGAAGTGGTGAATAGGCATCGCCGCCACTGGCCTGGTCTGGAACAGAAATTGCGGGTGCTGGCGACAAGGCGGCAAATATGGCTAAGCTAGCCGCCCCATTCAGCCTTGATCTGTGGATTCGAGGCTCAGTTGCGGGATGCACGCCCCGATGTAAGGGGCTTGCAGGTGATCGCATCGGAGATAATCGGTGCGGATTAAATTTATTTAAATCAAATATTTGGGAGCTAGCGGATGAGCAGCGCCACCTACAGCCTTGTCAATAATGAGACGGGCGAAAAGATTGAATTGCCGGGCATCAAGGGCACTCTGGGACCGGTTGGGCTTGATGTGGGCAAGGTCTACGGCAAGGCAGGCGTCTTCACTTATGACCCGGGCTTCACCAGCACCTGCTCCACCAAGTCATCCATCACCTATATCGATGGTGATCAGGGCGTTCTTCTGTATCGCGGCTATCCGGTCTCCCAGTTGGCTGAGAAGTGCAATTTCATCGAGGTTGCCTACCTGATTCTCAATGGGGAACTGCCCGACCAGACCCAGCTAGAGCGCTTCGACGGCAATATCCGCAGCCACACCATGATCAACGAGTCACTGAAGAACCTTTTCAGCGGCTTTAATTACGACGCGCACCCCATGGCCATGCTGACCGGCGTGGTGGGTTCGCTGTCCGCCTTCTATCACGACACCACCAATAACAAGGATCCGCGTCATCGCGAGATCTTTGCGCATCGCATGATCGCCAAGATTCCGACCATCGCGGCGGCGGCCTACAAGAAGTATTACGGTCAGCCCTTCATGTATCCGCAGAACAATCTGGACTACTGCTCCAATCTGCTGCAGATGATGTTTGCAGTGCCGGCCGAGAAGTACGAGGTGAATCCCGTCGCGGCCAAGGCGCTGGACATCCTGTTCATCCTGCACGCCGATCACGAACAGAATGCATCGACCTCCACCGTGCGCCTGGCCGGCTCTACCGGCTGCAATCCTTACGCTGCGATGGCCTCGGGCATTGCTGCGCTGTGGGGGCCGTCGCATGGCGGTGCCAACGAAGCCGTGCTCAAGATGCTCGACGAGATTGGCGATGTGAAGAACGTTCAGGGCTTTATGGACAAGGTCAAGAACAAGGAAAAAGGTGTGCGCCTGATGGGATTCGGCCATCGCGTGTACAAGAACTTTGATCCGCGCGCGACCATCATCCGAGAGGAATGTCACAAAGTGCTCAAGGCCCTGAATATCCAGGATCCACAGCTGGAACTGGCCATGAAGCTTGAAGAGATTGCCCTGAACGATGACTACTTCAGGGAGCGAAAGCTGTACCCGAACGTCGACTTCTACTCGGGCATCATCTACAAGGCCCTGGGCATTCCCGTGAACATGTTCACGCCGATGTTCGCCGTGGCCCGCACCGTAGGCTGGGTCGCGCATTGGTGTGAAATGGTGGCAGATCCGACCATGCGTATCGGCCGGCCGCGTCAGGTATATACCGGTGCGGATACACGTGATGTCGGTGAGATTTCCTCGCGCTGATCGTTTCGAGGTTCCGACCAAAGGCCCCGCCCCGCGGGGCCTTTTCAGTTCTGCGCTTCCATTTCCCCGATCAGAACTTCCAAGCGCTCCAGCGTCAGGCGTTCCGCTGGTTTGCCGTCGATGGCAGATAGCGGTCCATTACGCCGCGCCCCTTCATCAAAGACTGCGATATCCACGCCCACGTGATCGGTTTCCACGCGGATCAGCGGGGCGAGGAATTCGCGACCATCGGACAGCCGATAACGGCGTTCACCCTGTTCGCAGATGATGCGGCGGTTGTGTAGAAAAATTTCGACGGTCTCGGGCGGTTCGCAGATCAGGTGAATCTGCACGCGGTGGCCGACGCCGATGGCGCCGCTGACGCAGCTGCCGGATAGTAGCGGCGAGTAATCCGCAAGCAGCTTCATGATTCGCCGTGCCACCCGACGCATGGCGAGCAACTCAGCGTAGTAGGCCGCGCCCCCAAACAGCGCCTGTCGCGCGAGGACGCGTGCCTGCACCCGGCGGTTATCGATGACAGGGGCTCGCGGGAACAGGCCGAGCAGTTCGATGGCCTTCAGTCGGGCTTGCCGATAATCGGCAAAACCGTCATCGCAGATCAGACGCGCGGTCTCATCGGTCAGCGCCTCGCTGCTGCTGTCGAGCGCAGGCACAGCGGAGAATTGGTGAGAGGAGGATTTTTTCTTTCTGGCCACTAGTGGCTCATGTGGTTAAAACAGCTCATCCATGGTCAACACGTCTACGCCAAAAAGTCCGTCGTCCAGCGGCGGCACATGCTCTTCCTGAACCACTTCCATCATCGCCTCGGAATCTCCGCTGCGGGCGAGCAGGCCGCTGTGGCGATTGATGCGCACATTGACCAGGCCGGTAGGACGTGGCCGCACTGTCTCTGGCTCGTCTTTGAGGGCAACGCGCATGAAGTCCATCCACATGGGCAGCGCGGCGCGTGCGCCCTGTTCACCGCGCCCCAGCGGCGCAGGCTGATCAAAGCCGACCCAAGCTACGGCGACCAATCCAGGGTTATAGCCATAAAACCAGGCATCGGTTTCGTCGTTGGTGGTGCCGGTTTTGCCTGCGATGTCCTTTCGTCCAAGACGGCGCGCGCGCGCGCCTGTGCCGCGGGTGGTCACTTCGCGCAGGACGTCATTGGTCAGCCACACCACACGTGGGTCGACGGCGGGCTGGAGTTCTCTGGATGCAGGCAATCGCTCGCTGGCGGTCGGACGCAGTTCGCCTTTTTCCGGGTGGCCGGAATCGACGAAGCGTCGGGTGTCGCAAATCTGGCACAGCGCGGGCGGGGCGGCCTCGAAAATTTTGTTGCCGGCGGCATCGACGATGCTCTGGATGATGTAGGGCTTGATACGGTAGCCGCCGTTGGCCAGCATCGCGTAGGCCTCTGCCATCTCCATCGGCGTAAAGGAGCCGCTGCCCAGGGCCATCGAAAGATCGCGCGGAATACGCTTTTTGTCCAAGCCAAATTTAGAGATGTACTGACGTGCCGGCCCCATCCCGACTTCCTGCAGAACACGAATAGCGACCAGATTGCGCGATTTGATCAGGGCTTCGCGCAGCCGAATCGGGCCCAGGAATTTTCCGTCCGCGTTCTGCGGACGCCAGGCGCCCGCGCGCTCGGAGTTTCGATAGACGATGGGCTCGTCGTCCAGCACGGTGGCGGGCGTCAGTCCCTTGTCAAAGGCAGCGGCGTAGAGAAAGGGCTTGAAGCCGCTACCCGGTTGGCGCTGGGCCTGGATGACGCGGTTGTACTTGTTCAGATAAAAATCGTAGCCGCCTACCACCGCCTCTATGGCGCCGGTCCGCGGATCAATCGCCGTCAGCGCGCCCTGTACCTCAGGGATTTGCGCCAGTCGCCATTCGTCGTCCTGCGCCCGAATACGGATGATGTCGCCCTGAACCAGAGGATTATCGCTGGAGATGCGCGCCCATTTGAAACCCGATTTCGGAATCTCGACGATGCGGCGGCCCATGGCCTGTGCCCTGATCTTGCTGTCAGTGACGCTGATCACGGCCGCCGGTCGCAGCCCGATCACGCGCGGTTGCGCTTTCAGGGCGGTCTCGACACTGTCGGCTTTGCCCAGCACATCATTACGCAGTTCTCTGGGCAGGCGTTGCTCAGGTCCACGCCAGCCGTGGCGCTCTTCGTAGTTCAGTAGCGCCGTGCGCAAGGCCAGATTGGCCGCTTGCTGGCGCTCGGCAGATACGGTCGAGTACACCGAATAGCCGGCGGTGTAGGCCTTTCTGCCGTATTTGGCCACCATCTCGGCACGGACCATCTCGGCCACGTAGGAGGCCTCTGTCTCAGCCATGAAAAGCTGTTGGCTGACCTCGATTTTCTCCGCCATCGCAGCGTCGTACTCGGCCGAGGAGATCTTGCCAAGCTCGCGCAGGCGGCGAAGCACGTAGTTGCGTCGTCCCAGGGCGCGGCGCGGCGAAGTGATGGGGTTGTCGCGCGAGGGCGCCTTGGGCAGCCCCGCAAGCAGGGCTGCCTGAGACCAGCTCAGCTCGCTGGCATCCCGGCCGAAATAGACCTGACTGGCCGAGCCGACGCCATAGGCCCGCTGGCCCAGGAAGATTTTATTCAGGTAGATTTCCAGAATCGCCTCCTTGCTCAGCTCCTGCTCGATTCGCAGGGCGAGGAAGATCTCACGCGTTTTTCGCTCGTAGCTGCGGGTGGAGCTGAGATACACATTGCGCGCCAGCTGCATGGTGATCGTGCTGCCGCCCTGCGATTTCTCACCGCTTGTGAGCAGTTTGAGACCGGCCCGCATCAGCCCTTGCCAATCCACCCCTGGGTGTTCAAAGAAACGGTCGTCCTCGGCGGCGACGAAGGCGGCGATGATCTTGGGCGAGATCTGGGAATAAGCCAGGGGTTCGCGCCGTTCAGCGCCAAATTCGCCAATTTGCTTGCCGTCGCGGGTATAAATTCTCAGCGGGACTTCAAGCTCAAGGTTTCGCAGGGACAGGACTTCTGGCAGCCCCGGGTCGTAATAGGCCCGAGCGCCGTAAAAAATGGCAAATGGCGCCAAGCTCCCCAAAACCAGCAGGGCGAGGATGATCCAAATGCTGATCTTGAGGGCTCTGGACACAGAAGTAGGGGGTGTTTTGCGAGAGAAAGATTGGCTTGGGTCTGAGGAACGAAGTGAGCCTTATGAAGCAACATCAATTAGTTGTTGAGACAACTTATTGTTGCTTCGCAGAAAGACTGGGTTATATTAAGGCCCAATGGGGGCAGAGTCATTCGCTCTCAGGGGGATGTTTCACTCAAGGGAGCCGCAATCGCGGGATGAAGCGCAATGTCGATCATGCAATCGCTGTTCGGCGGGGGAAGTGAGGAACTAGTCGGTCTAGACATCAGTTCCAGCGCCGTCAAATTGCTCGAGCTTTCGCGTCGGGGCGACCGTTTTCACGTCGAGACTTACGCCGTGGAGCCCCTGCCGCCCAATGCCGTCAACGACAAGCAGATCGTTGAGCCCAAGCTCGTGGCCGAATCCATCGAGCGTGCGATCAGTCGGGCTGGTACCAGAACCAAGCAAGTCGCGTTAGCCGTGGCCGGCGCTTCGGTGATCACCAAAGTTGTACAGATGTCGGGCGCTCTTTCCGAGAACGACATGGAAGAGCAGATCAAGGCCCAAGCCGACCAGTACATCCCCTACCCGATTGAGGAAGTAAATATCGACTTCCAGTCCCTGGGGGAGGGTGACTCGGGTTCTGGCAATGCGGACGTGCTGCTTGCAGCTTGTCGCAAAGAACAAGTTGAAAGTCGCTGCGCCGCCACAGAAATGGCAGGCCTGACGCCGACAATTGTGGATATCGAAGCCTACGCGCTTGAAAACGCCTGTCAGTTTCTGCGCCATCAGATGCCGGACAAAGGCATGGGTAAGACCATTGGTGTTGTCGATGTCGGTGCCAACGCAACTTCCTTGCTGGTGCTGCACAATCAGAAGACGGTGTATACCCGTGATCAGGCATTTGGTGGAAGGCAGCTGACGGAAGAGGTCATGCGCCAGTACGGCATGAGCTACGAAGAAGCTGGCAAGGCCAAAAAATTCGGAAATCTGCCGGAGACTTACCAGTCTGAAATTCTGCCGGCCTTCATCGCCGATATGGCGCAGCAAATTGACCGCTCTCTGCAATTCTTTTTTGCAGCATCGAGTAAGCACGGTCAGATTGACCAGCTGATACTGGCCGGAGGTTGTGCGCACATCGCCGGTGTCGATGCGCAGATTCAGGAACGCCTGCAGATTCCGACCGTCATCGCCAGGCCCTTCGCTGCCATGACGGTATCGGCAAAAGCGCGCCCCTCAGTCCTTGCCAAGGACGAGGCCTCCATGTTGATCGCGGCAGGCCTCGCTTTCCGCGCATTTGACTCGCAGAGCTAGGGGCCGCTGCCATGATGAAAATCAATCTGCTTGACTGGCGCGAACAGCGACGCGAGCAAAGGAAAAAGAAATTCATCGGCTTGATGGTCGCCGCGGTGGTGCTGGCGTTGGCAACGCTCGCGGTCGGTTTCGGGGTGATGAACAGCGCCCTGACGCATCAGAAGCAGCGCAATCAATATCTGAAGCAACAGATTGCCGAGATCGATCTCAAGATCAAGGAAATTCAGGAGCTGGAGAAGGTCAAGAACAACCTCCTGGCGCGCATGCGCGTCATTGAGGAATTGCAGGCCTCTCGAAGCGCAACGGTTCATTTCTTCGATGAGCTGGTCAATACCCTGCCTGACGGGGTCACTCTGACGGCGGTCAAACAGACGGGCAATAGCGTTTCGATCCAGGGTGCCGCTGAGTCCAACGGGCGTGTATCGACCTATATGAAAAACCTGGAAGGCTCACCTTGGTTTGAAAACCCGGTTCTGGTTGTCATCAAGACCAGCGATAGCGGCAACGTTCGGCGCAGCGACTTCACCCTGAGAGTGAAGAATCTGTCCAAGGCCGGTGGCGCGAGCGGCTCGGGCGATGAGGAGTTCGTGGAATGAATTTCCAGGATGCGCTAAAGGATATTCAGACGCTCGATATACAGGCGCCGGGCACTTGGCCGGGCTGGATTCATATCGCTGCAGCTGTTTTGGCCGCCGTGGCCATAATAGGCGGCGGTGTGTATTACAAGCTCATGCCGATGAACGAAGAGCTCAAGAGCGTAAAGCGGCAAGAACTCGTCTTGTTTGACGAGTTCCAGACCAAGCAGAAAAAGGTGGTCGCGCTGGACGCTTACAAAGACCAACTGCAGGAAATGGAGCGCAGCTTCGGTGCCATGCTCAAGCAGCTGCCCAGCCGCAGTGAAGTCGCTAATCTGCTCAACGATATCTCGCAGACGCGCGTTGCCAGCAGTTTGGATGAGGAGCTGTTTCAGCCTCGCGGAGAAGTGGCCAAGGATTTCTACGCCGAGATACCGAACAAAATTGTGGTGACGGGCAGCTATCACGAGATGGGTACTTTTGTCAGCGGCGTCGCAGGACTGCCGCGAATCGTTACCATCGATGAGGTCTCCATTAGCGCCGTAGGTAAAAGAAGCGCCCGAGGGCTCGCGACGCTGTCGCCCGATGATCTGCGCATGACGGCTGTGGCCAAAACCTACCGTTATCTGGACGATGAAGAACTGGCGGCAGCGGAAAAAATCGCAAAAGCCAAAAAAGCCAAAAAACGAGGTCGCCGCCGATGAAACTCGCGATCCTCACTCAACGGGTCTGGATTGGCATGACTGCCTCGCTGCTGCTGGTGGCTTGCAGCAAGGACATGTCTGATCTTGAGCAACGCGTGGCTCAGGTCAAGAGCCGAAAGTCACAGCAAATCGAGCCAGTCCCGCAACCCAAGCAGTTCGAAGCTTTTACCTATGTGCCGGGGGAACGCCGCGATCCGTTTCAGCAGGAGGAGTTGGATCCAGGCAAGCAGATTTCCACTGGTCCGCGCCCGGACCTCAACCGCAGCCGCGAACCACTGGAGGAATATCCTCTGGATTCGCTCCGTATGCGGGGCATTATCGAAACTCCGGCAGTCGTATTCGCCTTGGTCAAAGCACCTGATGGCGTGATCCACCGTGTCACGGTAGGCAACCACATGGGGCAGAATTTTGGTCAGATCAAGAGCATTAATGAAACAGAAATCGGCTTGGCGGAAATTGTGCCCGATGGCTTTGGTGGTTGGATGTCACGTCCAGCGACTTTGGCTCTTGCGGAATAGAAACCCCAGGGAGCGCTACCCATGCAACCCATGAATACCCAACCTACTGTCGCTGCCGGGAATCGCGTGAACGCGATCTGGGCGACGATGCTTCTTGGCGCGATCGCGTTGTTTGGCCTGGGAATGGCTCCGATTGCGCAGAGCGCTGGCGCCACGCGCGCGCTCCAGTCGGTGGATGCAGTCGCGCTCGATGGCGAGCGCACCCTGTTGACTCTCACCCTGTCCGAGGCCGCACCCGAACCCAAGATTTTTACGGTTGATCAGCCTGCGCGCCTTTCACTTGATCTTCCGAATACCCGTCTTGCAGTCGCTGAGCGCTACAGAAAGCTGAATATCGGGGTTGTGCGCGCGGTTGCGGGTGCCGAAGCAGACGGCCGGACCCGACTCGTGCTGGAACTCAGCCAGCTGACCACGCATTCGGTCAAGGTAGACGGCAGACGGATTTACCTGACCATCGATGGCCCCGCTGGCGCGGGCTCAGCCTACGTCACGCCATCCGCTGCAGGCAGGACCGGTCCCGGGATCAACGGGGTTGATTTCCGCCGAGGCGAGAAGGGAGAAGGTCGAGTCATCATCACGCTGAGCGATCCCGCTACGGCCGTGGACGTGACCGAAGAAGGCGGCAAGATCCTGGCCCGATTCAAGAATACCGCTGTGTCAGATGAGTTGCTGCGACGTCTGGACGTGCTCGATTTCGCAACGCCAGTCAAGTTCATCGATACCACGCGTGCCGGCATCAACGCCGAAATCAGCATCACGCCAATTGCTGGTGGAGACTTCGAGCAGGTTGCCTATCAGTCCGGGGACCGTTTCACGATTGAACTGCAGCCACTGACTCAGGAAAAACTGGACGAGCGCAAACTGCGGGATCCAGAGTACGTCGGTGAGAAGATCTCTCTGTCATTTCAGAGTGTCGACATCCGTTCACTGTTGCAGATCATTGCCGATGTCGCCGGTACCAATATGGTGGTGTCGGACTCGGTGAAGGGCGACATCGCCATTCGTCTGCAAAACGTGCCCTGGGACCAGGCGCTCGACATCATTCTGCGAACCAAGGGACTGGGCTCGCGCCAGCAAGGCAATGTAATGCTGGTCGCACCCCTCACCGAACTGGCGGCACGTGACAAGGTCGAGTTGGAAGCGCAGAAGCAGCAGACCGAACTCGCGCCGATGCGCACTGAAATCATTCAAGTCAACTATGCCAAGGCAGGAGAAATTGCGGCCCTGCTCAAAGCAGGGGAAGGTACGTTCCTGTCAGACCGCGGTCGGGTCAATATTGATGAACGCACCAATGCCCTGATCGTGCTGGAATCTCGCGAGGCGATTGGCCGAATCCGCGCATTGATCGCCAAGCTGGATATTCCGGTAAAGCAGGTCCTGATTGAATCGCGCATCGTCATTGCCAACGATAGCTACTCGCGCGAATTGGGTACCCGATTCGGCGTCAGCGCAGTGGACAATAACGGCGCTAATGGCCTGATCACAACTTCTGGTTCTGCCACGGCGACCGACGCGACCGCACAGGGGTTCATTAATAACGGCGGCTTCCCGGTTCCCCTGGGGGCGCAAGATGATCGCTTTAATGTGAATCTGCCGGCCAGCAGCAACGCCGGTCGTATCGCCCTGGCCCTGCTCGGCGCGGATTATCTGGTTGATCTCGAATTGTCTGCGCTGCAGGCCGAAGGCCGCGGTGAAGTCATCTCCAGCCCACGCGTACTCACAGCCAATGCCAAGGAGGCGCGGATCGAGCAGGGTGTGGAAATCCCGTTCCAGCAAAGTTCCTCAAGTGGCGCTACCAATATTCAGTTCAAGAAAGCAGTGCTGAGTCTCACAGTCACACCGCAGATCACGCCGGATAACCGGGTGATCATGGATCTGAACGTAACTCAGGATAATGTGGGTGACATCGTTCCTACGGGTAACGGCGGCACGGCGCCGGCCATCAACACGCGTGAAGTCACGACCCAGGCCCTGGTGGATAACGGAGCCACTGTCGTTCTGGGCGGCATATTCGTGCAAACCAATCGAAATGATGTGAATAAGGTGCCTCTCTTGGGCGATATTCCCATACTGGGGGCTGCCTTCCGTAGCCGCCTGACCATTTCAAACAAGGACGAACTGCTGATCTTTGTGACACCAAAGATTCTGCAAGAAGGCTTGAGCATCAAGTAGAACTACTTAGCAGAATCCTGCCCGCGCCGATTTCTCGGCGCGGGCTTTTTCTTGCCCGAAACTTTCTGCGAATTCAACTCAAAACCCGGCTGGCTATAATCCCCGTTGTCGGCCACATGATCTACTTGTCGACAGCGGGCAAAAGGCCCTGATAATGGGACGCACCCATTCCAGGTCGAAGAACCAACATCGTCAGGCAATTCCGTGCGCGCTAATCTCTTTCTTGTCGGCCCCATGGGCGCTGGAAAAACAACGCTTGGGCGCAGGCTGGCGCTGGCGCGGGGGATGACATTCGTCGATAGCGACGCTGAAATTCAGGAACGTACAGGGGTTGATATTGCTTATATCTTCGAAAAAGAAGGTGAGGCGGGATTTCGCAGACGCGAATGCTGTGTGATTGATGATCTGACCCAGCGCCAGGGGCTGGTGCTGGCGACCGGCGGCGGTGCCATTCTGGACGCCGGTAATCGCAACAAGCTTGCCTCTCGCGGGTTTGTCATCTATCTGTGTGCCAGCGTCAATCTGCAAGTCAGCCGAACCGCTCGGGGAAAGCACAGGCCCCTGCTTCAGACCGGCGAAAATCGAAAAGAAATTCTGAGACGCTTGTTCGAACAACGTGATCCCCTATATCGTGAGGTGGCCGATCTGGTCATCAACACAGATGGGCGTAACGCCAGAGGCTTGCTTAGAGACATTCAGCGCTATCTGGACAAGGCCTAAATTGAGCATCTTGAGAGCATGAAAATTCGCACCCTGAACGTGGATCTTGGCAACCGAAGCTATCCGATTCGAATCGGCAGCGGCCTGCTGGAGGAGCCTCTGAATTATCAAGTCTTGCGCGGGCGGCGAGCCATGTTGCTGACCGACGAGAACGTCGCAGAGCATCATCTGGCCAAGGCATTGACGGCTCTTCAACTTGAGCCTGAGCAGGCCCTGATCTTGCCGCCCGGCGAGGTGCAGAAATCCTGGGATCAGGCGGGTGTCGTGCTGGACTGGATGTTGTCAGCCGGACTTGGGCGCGACGGTGTCCTTATCGGGCTCGGCGGCGGCGTCATCGGCGACCTGGCTGGTTTTTGCGCGGCGGTCTATCAGCGCGGCATTGATTTCGTTCAGCTTCCTACGACATTGCTGGCACAGGTCGATTCTTCTGTTGGCGGCAAGACGGCTGTGAACCACCCTCGCGGCAAAAACCTGATCGGCGCATTTCACCAGCCCATTGCGGTGATTGCGGATACTGCTACATTGAGGACACTGCCTGATCGCGAAGTGCGGGCCGGCTTGGCTGAGGTGATCAAATATGGCCTGATCGCAGACCCTATTCTGTTTGCCTGGCTGGAAAAGAATCTGGAACGGATTCTCGATCTGGAGCCGCAGTTCATCGCCGAGACGATAGAGCGTTGCTGTGCCATCAAGGCTCGAATTGTGGGTCTGGATGAGCGCGAAAGTGTGTCGGGCGGGCCTCGGTCCCTGCTTAATCTGGGGCACACGTTCGGACATGCCATCGAAACCCACACGGGGTACTCGGAGTGGTTGCACGGTGAGGCGGTGGCGGCTGGCATGTGCATGGCGGCAGATCTGTCCCAGCGCATGGGCTGGATCAAGCCGTTTGAATTGGAGCGCGCTACGCGACTCCTAGCCAAGGTGGGGCTGCCGACCACGCCAGCAGACGGCATGACCCCCAATATTTTTCATCAGCTCATGGGGCTGGACAAGAAAGTGAAGGACGGAAAATTACGTCTGGTTCTGATGCGCGGCATCGGCGAAGCCGTCCTGACGGCAGACTTTGACGCCGCGGCGCTGGAGGCGACACTGGAAGCCGCCTGCAATTCAGGGCCCGCGCACGCCTTCGCCATGTCGGTATGAGGCAGAAAGATTTCGCCGGCGAGATGTGCCTCAAATGATCCTCGCAGACTACGCGGCCAATCCCGAGCGAAGCGGGGGGCGTCGATTCCCCGAGCCGCCGCCAAGCACTCGAAGCGAATACCAACGTGACCGTGATCGCATCGTTCACAGCGCCGCTTTCCGCAGGCTGGAATACAAGACTCAAGTT
Organism: Panacagrimonas sp.; assembly: GCA_041635265.1. Lineage (GTDB taxonomy): Bacteria > Pseudomonadota > Gammaproteobacteria > Nevskiales > Nevskiaceae > Panacagrimonas. The sequence goes on along the minus strand of JBFJJV010000076.1, from coordinate 1,280 downwards.
TTTGTTAACCACGAAGGCGATTTGTTTCGGACCCGGCTGACGCACTCATTGGAAGTGGCGCAGATCGCACGCAGCGTCGCTCGGACCCTTCGGCTCAATGAAGATCTGTGTGAGACGATTTCGCTGGCACATGATCTGGGCCATACCCCGTTTGGCCATGCCGGGCAAGACGCGCTCAACGAATGCATGCGTCTCCATGGCGGCTTCGAACACAATCTGCAGTCTCTCCGCGTGGTCGATGAACTCGAAGACAAGTATGCAAATTTTCGCGGACTGAATCTGTGTTTTGAAACGCGCGAAGGCATTCTGAAGCATTGCTCGGTGCGCAATGCACGTGAGCTCGGGGACGTGGGACAGCGCTTCTTGCAGCGAACACAGCCCAGTCTTGAGGCTCAGGTTGCCAATCTGGCCGACGAGATTGCATACAACAATCACGACATTGACGACGGCTTGCGAGCAGGCTTGCTGACCATAGATCAGCTGCGCTGCATCCCCATCTTTGCGCGGCACCATGACGCCGCACTGAGGGCCTATGCTGACATGTCGGAGAAGCAGGAGCGACACGAAACGATCCGCCGCATCATCAATTTCCTGTCGACGGATCTGATCGTTGCCAGCCAGAGAAAAATTGAAGCCGCAGCACCCTCGAGTATTTCCGATGTGCGTAATCAGGCAGGGCCGCTGGTGAGCTATAGCGATGCGGTGCAGGCCGAGAATCTCGAACTGAAACGATTCATGCGAGAGTCGATGTACATGCATCATCAGGTCTACCGGGTGATGAGTAAGGCTCGCACGGTGATTCGCGACCTGTATGAGGCCTTGTTTGCGGACGCGCGCCTGATGCCGCCGGAGTTCTATGAAGTCTCGCAGCTGATGGAAAGCAAGATGGGCGAATCGGGGCGGGCCAGAGCGGTTGCCGACTACATTGCCGGCATGACGGATCGCTACGCACTGGATGAACACGAGCGTCTGTTCGATCCAAGGCGGCTCCGCTAGTCCGGCGGAACGAGAAGATGCCTCCAGTGGCCGACCGCGCCGACTGCAATTGCAGTCTCCCCTCAGAGACCGACAAGGAGATTCGCGTCCACCGCTTCCGCGCCAGGGGAAAGCCGAGCTATTCCCTTGGAGGCGACTCCGTCTTTTCTTTTTTTCTGAGCCCATGGCGCGATTAGCGCGGCTGGCGGTTGTGGGTTATCCGCATCTGGTGTTTCAGCGCGGAATGAACGGGCAGGCCATATTCGCAGAGGCTGAGGACTACCGAAGGTTTCTGGCCTTGTTGG
>JBFJJV010000075.1:0-14296 GCA_041635265.1 Panacagrimonas sp. | reverse complement strand
CGCAACGGAACTCGCAACCGTTTTGCGCTTGCGATCAATCGTTAGCGCCGGAGCCGATTTGACGAGTTCGCCATCAAGGCGCAGCTCGACGATAAACGGCTCGGGGACCTGACGTGGCCGGAACAAACCGTCTTCAATGACGATCCAGCCGTCCGACCCGGGATCGGGAGTGAGGAAATCATAACCTTCTGTGGTCGTTCGCAGGCCAAATTCAAGCCCCTTTGCCAGCGCTTCGTCGGATGCCAGACGCAGCAGGCGTTTCACGCGATTGGCGTCGGCCTGCATGCGATCCTCCACGGAACGACCGCTGACAGACAAGGTAACAGCTACCGCCAGCATTCCGATGATGACCATCACCACCAGCAACTCGATCAGCGTAAAGCCCTGTGTCGATGCCCCTGTTTGCGGCCGGGCGCTGCTTGGATTGCGCATCTGTCCCTCTGTGAAGAAATCCTGCACCCGCGACCTGTGGGGAAACAGCAGCGCTGGCTTAGCCGCCCAGATCCCAGTTGCCGATATCGGCTGCGGCACCATCACCTCCGGGGCGGTTATCGGCGCCCAGGGAAAAGATGTCGATTTCCCCTTTTACGCCGGGTGACAAGTACCTGTAAGGATTACCCCAGGGATCTATGGGCATCCGCGTCAGATAGCCTCCGGATTTCCAGTTTTTCGCCGCCGGCTCCCCTGAGGGTTCTGTGATCAGCGCCTCCAGGCCTTGCTGGGTACTCGGGTAGTAAAAATTATCCAGTTTGTACAGATTCAATGCGGACTCGATGCCGGCAAGGTCTGTGCGGACTTTGGCAATACGGGCATCATCCGGGCGGCTCATGATGCGAGGAACCACAATCGCGGCCAGAATGCCCAAAATGACCACAACCACCATGATCTCGATCAGCGTGAATCCGCGGAGCCTCCTAGGGCCCGAGCTTGTGATCCGATTAAGCGTGTTTGCAACAGATGATTTCATGAAGCCTTGCACTGTTATAAGGGCGCGAATTTGCGCGAGAACATTCTAACAGTGCGATCACGCACAAGTTCCCTGCAGGATTACAGGGCACCCCTGGTAATAGCGGGTCTGATCGTGATGCTGGCCGTGTTTGGCGACGCCAGCCGGCCCTGGCTCTCCTTTGACCGGCAGGACATTGAATCCGGCCAGATCTGGCGTTTGATAACGGGCCATTTTGTCCACTTGGGAGCCTACCACTGCCTGCTCAATCTGTTGGGCCTTATAGCGCTGCTGGTGCTCTGCCCGGAACCTCTGTCGTCCCGGGAATGGTTTCGCCGCGTTCTGCTGCTCGGCCTTGCTGTTTCTGCGGGTCTGTATTTTCTGACGCCTGAGTTAGGTAATTACGTGGGATTTTCCGGCCTCATTCACGGCCTGTTTGTCCTCGGACTGGGGCCGTTGGTGCGCAGGAAGGATCTCATTGCCCTAGGCTGCCTGCTCTATCTGGGCGGCAAAATCGTATGGGAATTGTATGCCGCTGCGCCGCTTTCAGATGAGCTGGCGATCGGGGGCCGCGTAGTGACGCAGTCACACTTGTTCGGCACACTCGCAGGATTGGGCTACGGCCTGATCTTTCATTCGTTTCGCAACACGCAAGGGGAATCAGAACTTTGAAGTACGCATTATTGTTTCCGGGGCAGGGGTCGCAATCGCTCGGCATGTTGGCCGGACTGGAATCACCCGTGATTCAAAAGACCTTCGACGAGGCGTCTCAAGTGCTCGGATGGGACATGAGCAAGCTGGTCGCTGATGGACCCGCAGAAGAACTCAATCGAACAGAAAAAACACAGCCTGCGCTGGTCGCGGCCGGCGTTGCGGTTTGGCGGATGTGGCTGGATCAGGGGCTCGCACCGCCGGCGGCGCTGGCGGGCCATAGCTTGGGTGAATACTCAGCATTGGTGGCGGCCGGAAGCCTCGAATTTTCTGACGCCCTGAAACTGGTTGAGCTTCGCGGCCAGCTGATGCAGGCGGCAGTTCCAGCCGGGACCGGCGGGATGGCAGCGATTATCGGCATGGAAGATGAAGCCGTCGCCGCGCTGTGTGCCAAATGTAGCGACGGGGTCCTGGAACCCGCCAATTTCAATGCACCGGGGCAGGTCGTGGTGGCCGGGGAAATTGCCGCCCTCGATTGGCTGGATGCCAAGGGCAAGGAAAATGGCGCGCGCATGGTCAAACGACTGCCTATGTCGGTGCCCTCTCATTGTTCGCTGATGCGCGACGCTGCAGACGAGTTGGCCGTCGCGCTCGGAAAAATTCAGCTGGACGCACCAGCGATTTCCGTACTGCATAACCTCGATGCCTCTGCCTGTCAGGGGGCTGACGAGATTCGCGCCGCGCTCAAGGCGCAGTTGTTTAGTCCTGTGCGCTGGACGCAGACCATTCAGGCGCTGGTCGCCCAGGGGATTTCGCACACTTTTGAGTGCGGCCCCGGAAAGGTGTTGTCAGGCCTGAACAAGCGCATCGACAAGCAAATCAACTCCGTGTCGATGGAAGATGCCGCGGGTTTGCAGGCCGCTAGGGACGCGCTGGCCTGAGGATGCACTGATAAAATGTGCGTGAAATAAATCGGACAGATGGAAATAAAATGAATCTAGAAGGTGAAGTCGCCTTGGTTACCGGCGCAAGTCGCGGTATTGGTCGAGCGATTGCCGAGCGTCTGGCCAAAGCAGGTGCCAGGGTCGTGGGAACGGCCACCAGCGAAAGTGGTCAGGCTGCCATCGCGCAATGGCTGCAGCCGCTGGGCGGACAGGCCCGGGTGCTGAATGTAACGGATGCCGAAGCCTGCGAGGCCGTGGTGAACGAGACCAGCAAGGAATTCGGGACGGTCTCGATTCTGATCAACAATGCAGGCGTGACGCGAGATACCTTGCTGATGCGCATGAAAGAAGAAGATTGGGACACAGTCATCCAGACCGACCTGACCTCGGTCTTCCGACTGTCGCGGCTGGTCATGCGCGGCATGATGAAGGCGCGCAAAGGGCGGATCATCTCGATCGGATCGGTGGTCGGAGCTATGGGGAATCCAGGCCAGGCCAATTATTGCGCCGCCAAGGCCGGGCTGATCGGTTTTTCCAAATCACTGGCAAGAGAAGTCGGCTCGCGCGGAATTACGGTCAATGTCGTGGCTCCGGGCTTTATCGATACCGATATGACCAAGGGCCTCGGAGACAAAGCCACAGAAGCGTTGCTGACACAGGTGCCGGTGGGGCGTTTAGGTAAGCCCGAAGATATCGCTAATGCGGTTTATTTTCTGGCCTCGCCGGATTCGGCCTACATCACCGGCGAGACCTTGCACGTCAATGGAGGCATGCATATGGCCTAGGCCAGAGAGATCAAGCAAAATATGACTTAAATTACAAGTAGTAATTCAGTCGCAATTCCGCTGGCCTTGGCATTAACTCACCATTACAATGCCGCGGCCTTAGCTAACCCCCAGGGGATATTTGAATGAGCAGTCTTGACGAAAAAGTAAAGAAAATTATTGCCGAGCAGCTGTCGGTTGCCGAAGATCAGATTAGCCCGAACGCCTCGTTCGTCGAAGATCTCGGTGCCGATTCACTCGATACCGTAGAACTGGTAATGGCGCTGGAAGAAGAGTTCGAGATCGATATTCCAGATGAGGAAGCCGAAAAGATCGTGACTTTCCAGGATGTACTGAACTACATCAAGACGCATACGAACCAGGCCTGATCGGGTCTGCTTCGGCCAGTGAGCTAAAGTTTCTATGAGTAGTCTTCGCCGTGTCGTCGTTACGGGCCTGGGCATTGTGTCCCCGGTCGGATCGAGTGTTGAATTGGCCTGGTCGAACATCCTGGCCGGCAAGTCCGGGATAGGTCCGCTGGATCTGTATGACGTGAGTCAGTTCACCACTCGCTTTGCAGGTCTGGTGTCCAAGGATTTCGTCGCGGAAGACGCACTCAAAGCCAAAGAGCTGAAGAAGACCGACCGTTTTATTCACTACGGAGTGGCTGCCAGCAAACAGGCAGTCAAAGATTCCGGCTTGGAAATCACGGAAGCCAATCGCGAACGCATTGCGGTTTTGGTCGGCTCAGGAATCGGCGGTATCGGTAAGATAGAAGATGAAGTCGGTTCGTTGCATAAATCAGGGCCGAAGCGGGTTTCTCCGTTCCTGATTCCCGGTTCCATCATCAATATGGTGGCGGGTTATGCCTCTATCGAACTGGGAATCACTGGCCCCAGTTTTTCACCTGTGAGTGCCTGCACTACTGCGGCCCATAGCATCGCGATGGGCGCGCGCATGATTCAGGCAGGTGATTGTGATGCCGCATTATCCGGTGGCGCGGAAGCAGGTTCTGCGCCGGCCGGCATGGCGGGATTCTGCCAGGCCAGAGCTTTGTCCACTCGTAACGATGACCCGGAGCGCGCCAGTCGACCCTGGGACCGGGACCGGGATGGTTTCGTTCTCGGCGACGGGGCGGGCGTGTTGCTGCTCGAGGAGTATGAACATGCCAAGGCACGCGGCGCCCAGATCTATGCCGAATTGATCGGCTTGGGGATGTCCAGTGATGCCTATCACATCACTTTGCCGCCCGAGGATGGTAATGGTGCGCGCAGGGCGATGGAAAATGCGCTGCGGGACGGGGGCATCAATCCGACGGATGTGGACTACGTCAATGCGCACGGCACCTCTACACTGGCCGGAGACGTGGCCGAGACAGTCGCGGTCAAGCACACTTTTGGTGATTACGCGAGCAGACTACCAGTTAGTTCGACCAAGTCCATGACGGGTCATTTGCTCGGTGCGGCCGGCGGCGTTGAAGCCGCGTTCTGTTGCCTTGCCCTGCGTGACCAGGTCATCCCGCCGACAATCAATCTGGATAATCCGGGCGAGGGTTGTGATCTGGACTACGTGCCCAATGAGGCGCGCCAGGCCAAATTGAACATTGTGATGTCCAATTCCTTCGGATTTGGCGGGACCAATGGAAGTCTGGCATTTTCAAAGTTAAAGTGATTTCTCATGGCGCATGAACTATCGCGCCGAAGTATCTGAGTATATTGATTTAATAGAAGTTCACCGTCGTGATCCCGCGACGTTTCCCTTTCTATTGCAAAGCGTGGCTTCGCACCCGGAGTCCGGCCGCTACGATATTCTCTTTGGCTTTCCGGGCGCGCGCATCAGCGGCGGCGGCTTGGACGAGCTGTCAGAGCAGTTTGCGCAGCAATCCATCGCATTCCAGAACGAGCAACCCTTTGTCGGCGGCTGGTTCTTGCTGCTGGGTTATGAATTGGGCGCTCAGATCGAGCCACGGCTGACACTGCCGCCATCTCCCTTTCGTTTGCCCGATTTTCTTGCTGTTCGATGTTTCGGCGGCATCGTTCACGATCGAAAAACCGGGCGGTCCACCTTGTTCTCGGAACGTGGGCCAGAAGATATAAAGTACATTAAGAAGATATCCCAACATACTAATTACAAGAGAGTTACAAATGAAAGAAAGCTCATTGATCAGCTATTTGAAGATGACCCAAAGCTCTTTCTAGGGGGCGTAGAAAAAATTCACCAGTACCTGCGTGCCGGGGATATTTTTCAGGCCAATCTGTCAAGGCAGTGGCGCGGGTCGCTCACTCCGGAAGCGGACCCTATTCAAATCTATGAGCGCCTGTGCCGATCCAACCCGGCACCATTCGCCGGTCTGGCACACTTTGACGATGTTTCGATACTCAGTTCGTCCCCGGAGCGTTTGGTTCAGCTTGACGGACGTCAGGTGCAGACGCGCCCGATCGCGGGGACGCGCCCTCGGCTCGACCAGCACGCGGACGATGTCGGGCACCAGGTCGAATTAATCGGGAACCTGAAAGAGCGCGCCGAGCATGTCATGTTGATCGATCTGGAACGAAATGATCTGGGCCGTGTATGCGAGCCTGGGAGCGTCGAAGTCAATGAACTGATGAGTCTTGAGAGTTACGCTCATGTGCACCACATCGTCTCCAATGTACGTGGCCGATTGCGTGCCGGGATCGCGCCCGGGGAGGTGCTGCGTGCTGTATTCCCGGGAGGCACGATTACTGGCTGCCCCAAGGTACGGGCCATGCAGATTATTGCCGAGCTCGAGGGGATCGGCCGCGGGCCTTACACTGGCAGCATGGGCTACCTGTCCCGTTGCGGCCGTATGGATACCAATATTCTGATCCGCACACTGGTAATTCAGGACCGGGAACTCAGTTTTCGGACTGGTGCCGGCATCGTGGCGGATTCGCTTGGGGTATCCGAGCTGGATGAGACCAGAGCCAAGGCCCGCGGTATGCTGCTGGCTCTTCAGGACTGAGGCCGATGGAACAGATCCGGCGCGCCACTGCATTGCCACCGAGAATTCCGAGACGAGGCCTTTTTTATGGAGACGGCGTTTTCCGCACTGCCTTGGTGCTGGATGGCACCATCCTTGATCGGGAGCGCCAGTTCAACAAACTGACTCAGGACGCACTCCGGATTGGCATCGAGGCGCCGCCGCTGGCCGAGATGTTGAGTACATCCGAGGCGCTTCTTGCCGATCAATCATCGGCTGTGTTGCGGCTGCTGCTGTGTCGATCAGACTCCGGTCGTGGCTATGCCCCGGATTCCGCCAGTGGGCAATTTTTTGCCGAATGCACTGATCTGCCCCTGTATCGTCATGAACTCTGGACGCAGGGCGCGGTGATGGCCTGGAGTGATGTCCTGCTCGGCACGCAGCCACGCCTTGCTGGAATAAAACATCTCAATCGTCTGGAGCAGGTGCTGGCCAGCCGAAACTGGCCGGAAGACCTGGATGAGGCCCTGATGTGTGACGCTCAGGGGCGTGTCGTGGGCGGTACGCGAACCAATCTGTTTCTGTGGATAGACGGTGTATGGGTCACGCCAGAACTGTCTCAGGCAGGGGTGGCTGGGCTAATGCGTGACAAAATTATCGAGATCACCCATGCCAATGGCATCGACTGTGAAATCGGTTTGATTTCACCCGACGAGGTACGCCATGCGGAGGAATGCTTTGTGAGTAATAGTTTGATCGGGATCTGGCCAGTGCGTTGCATCGGAAGCCTGGTGTTTCCGGCTCCGGGTGCCCGCACCCTGGAAGTGATGAAAATGTTGGCACATCCCTGGAGCGGGGAGTGAAACGACATCTTATCGGACTGTTTATTTCCACCCTGTTCCTCGGGCTGGTCGCGCTCGGCGTGATCTACGATGCGCGCACCCAGCTGAGCAAGCCTCTGGAGATCGTTGAGCAGCAGCTGATTGATCTCAAACCCGGCAGTCGCCTGCGTGATGCCGTGACCGCGCTGCGTCAGGATGGTTTTTTTTCCAATGCACGGCAGCCCGTCTATCTGGAGATCTGGGCGCGGCTCTCGGGAGAGGCATCTCGTATCAAGGCCGGTGAATACAAGCTGGACCCGGGCCTTTCCAGCCGGGATTTTCTGGCGCTCTTGGTCGATGGCAAAACCGTTTTGCATGAGCTGCAGTATGTCGAGGGGCTCTCCTTCCGTCAGGCCATGAAATTGGTAGCTGCCCACCCGGTGCTGGTCCACAGCCTTCCGGACCTGCGCGCAGAGACGGTGATGGCCGCTATCGGCGAGCCTGAACTGAATCCCGAGGGTCGATTCTTTCCTGACACTTATCGTTTCCCCAAGGGAACGACCGACGTCCAGATACTCAGGCAGTCGTTTGAGGCGATGAACAAGGTCCTGGCTGAAGAATGGGCAGCCAGGGCAGAGGGCTTGCCCTATACCCAACCCGACGAGGCCCTGATCATGGCCAGCATTGTGGAAAAAGAGACCGGTTTGGCTGCAGAACGAGAACGTATTGCGGGGGTCTTTGTGCGGCGACTGAACATTGGCATGCGCTTGCAGACCGATCCCACCGTCATCTACGGGATTGGCGAAAGCTTCGACGGCAATTTGCGCAAGCGTGATCTTCAGACCGACGGGCCTTACAACACCTATCTGCGAACGGGCTTGCCACCATCACCGATCTGTCTGCCCGGACGCGCTGCCATTCGGGCGGCCCTGCACCCCGCCGACGGCACGGAATTGTTCTTTGTCTCGCGCGGTGACGGCTCCCATCAGTTTTCAACCACGCTGGCAGAACACGTGGCAGCAGTTAGAAAATATCAGCTGCGAGGTGCTCGATGAATGCGCCGGGACGCCTGATCACGCTCGAGGGCGGCGAGGGCGCGGGCAAATCAACTCAGGTCGCTCTGGTGGTGAAATGGCTAGAAGCCCGACGCCGAAAAGTCGTTCAAACCCGCGAACCTGGCGGCTCCGAATTGGCCGAAGCCATTCGTGAAATCGTATTGGCCGACTGGGAGGAGGGGGTGGATGCCAATACCGAACTCCTGCTCATGTTTGCCGCCCGTGCAGCGCACATGGCAGGTCTGATTCGCCCGGCGCTGGCGGCCGGGAATGATGTCGTCTGCGACCGCTTCATCGATGCGACCTGGGCATACCAGGGGGCAGGGCGCTGCATAGATTCTAAACACCTGAGCGCCTTGGAGAGCCTGGTCCTCGGTGAGCTGCGCCCGGACCTCACGCTGATATTCGATGTCGACCCGGTACTCGGGCTCAGGCGGGCTCGCCGCCGCGGGGAGGTCAATCGATTTGAACAGGAAGCCAGCGGCTTCATGAATCGCGTCAGACAGAGTTATCTGGACCGGGCTGCCGCCGAGCCGGATCGATACGCGGTGATCGATGCCGGCCAGAGTCTGGAGTCGGTTCAGCTGCAGGTCTTGAACCTATTGGAGGCGCGCCTGGCGTGAGCATCGAAACGCGATCCTTGCCCTGGCATGACGCACTGTGGCGGCAGTGCCATGAGTCCTATAAATCGGGGCGTCTCGGTCAGGCACTTTTGTTTGCCGGGCCGGCGGGCGTGGGCAAGCGCTATTTCGCAGGTCGGCTGGCGGCCAGCTTGCTGTGCGAGGCGCGAGATGAAAAAACCGGCGCATCCTGCGGCAACTGCCGTGGCTGCCATCAGTTTTCAGCTGGAACGCACCCCAATCTGTTCTGGCTGGAGCGAGAGTTCAACAGCAAGACGGACAAGGAAAAGCGCGATATCTCCATGGAGCAACTGCGCGAGATGATGGACAGGCTGGCGTTTTCCAGTCACTACGGTCAGGCCCGCGTGGTGGTGATCAATCCGGCCGATGCGCTCAATATCAATGGAATCAACGCCGTATTGAAAACCGTTGAGGAGCCGCCTGAGAATACCTATCTGGTGCTGATCTCCGAACGCCCCATGGCCCTGGTCGCCACCCTGAGAAGTCGCTGTCAACGTCTGAATTTTTCTGTTCCGGAAGAAGGTATCGCAGCGAACTGGCTCGAGCAGGAATTCGACGGCATTGATGCGCGAGCGGCTCTGGCGGCCTCTGGCGGCGCCCCACTGGCCGCTCTGGCCGACTTTGAATCCGGCGCGGTCGCTCAGCGCCAAGCCTGGCGGGACGCTTTGCTGGCAGTGGCTGAGCGTCGGCTTGAGCCGGTGGCCGCAGCGGCCCAGATCGGCAAAGATGATGTGCCCGAATGGCTGCGCCATTTTGTTCGAACCCTGCACCAAATATTGCGCTCGCTCGGCGCATTGCCGGCTGAACCGGCCATCCAGGGGCTTGCTCAAAGACTCTCGGCAAGCCATATCGAATCATTGTTGAGCGAGGCCATCGATAGCCAGCGCCGACTGCAGTTCAATGCCAATCCCCAATTGCTGCTTGAATCCCTTATGATTTCGTGGTGGCACCGTTCGGCGCCTAGGGAGATTAAACGATGAGTAGTATGCCGCGTCCCGGCGGAAGTCAGCCGGGCATATTGACGTTGAATATCAAGGATAAGAGCGCGCTATTCGCAGCGTATATGCCTTTCATCAAGAACGGCGGCCTGTTTATTCCCACCAGCAAGGAATATCGTCTGGCGGACGAGGTGTTTATCCTGCTGACGCTGCTGGACAACTCAGAGCGCCTTCCTGTGGCCGGGAAAGTGGTGTGGGTGACCCCGCGAGCTTCGCAGGGCAAGCGAGTGCAGGGGATTGGTGTGCAGTTCAGCCTGCAGGACGCAGGCCAGACACAATCCAAGATCGAAGCCCAACTAGCGGGCACTGTCGGCATGGAGCGTGCAACGCAGACGATGTAGCTTGGGCCGTGAGGGCAGCAAGCCTTAGCCGGTCAACGATATTCCTGCAGCCCGCGATCCAGCGTCACTGCCTCAAACCCGTTCTGCAGCAGCACAAACGCGGCTACAGAACTTTGTCGGCCGGTGTTGCAGACACAGATATAGCTTGTGCGTCGATCAAGCCGGTTCAGGCGCATTCGCAGTGTATACATCGGCACGTTGAGGCTGGCTGGCAGCGCATTATCAGCTACCTCGCTGTGCAGCCTGACATCCAGAAAATGCCCCTTGCCGCATTCGGCCATCGCTTTGGCCTCTTCCATTGAAACGCGACGGATCAGCGGCTCGGTCAGTAATTTCTGAAAATCCCCCTTGGCCAGCCGCATTACGACACTTGGAACGGTTGCGGTCACGGTGGCGTTGCGGGGCGCATCAGAAATCAGCGCATCCTCTCCAAAGCTTGAACCCGGGGTCAGTTCAGACAAGCGCAGTGGCTTTTGCCCGACCTGTTCGCGGGTCACCATGCACCGCCCATCGATCAACACATAGAAGTAATCACCCGTATCCCCCTGTTTGATGATGACCTGACCGGCCGAGGCATGGGCTTTCTGCATACGCATGAATATCGCCTGCAGATTGGTCGCGGGCACGTATTGAAACGCGGGGGTCTGCAGCAGACGTGTCATCCAGTCACCCGAAGCATTCGCACTTGCTGTATTGATCTCAGACACTTCGAGGGCTCGATTCTGGTCCCAGATCAGCATCACATCCAGAAGCTTCGCGTCCAGAGCCAGGCAGCGCACATCGGTGGCACAGAGGGCCTGACATGACTGTTGCCGCTTGGGCGACAGGGCATGGAGTGCTGCCGGGGTGTCGGCCTCGATAAGCTCGATCGCAGCCCCATCCGGCGAAAGCAACTGTAGCGCGCCCTCCAGCAAATAATAGGTGGTTGCCGAGTTTCGGTTCTGCTGGAAGAGGTATTCGCCTGCCTTGCAGGCTCTCAGAGCACCTTTTCGAAGCAGATCCCGACGGCTTTCTGGCCGCAATTCCCCCAAATGCTCCAACGAGTTCAGTAAATTCGGTGAGAGTTCTTGGGCTGGTTTCATGTATTTACGCGCGAAGGCGGAGACTTGTGCGAAAATCCCGCGCTGCCTCTGCGCTGTCAGGGGCTGAAAGTGTCAAAACCAACATTACACGAAGTGTTTGCTGAGGCGAAAATTATCCGTGATATTAATTACGAAGCAGGCAATTTGTTTGATTTGTACAGGAGAACCCGATGGCCAAACCCAAGGCTAAGAAAAAAGCAGCGAACGGCGCTAAGAACGCTGCGTCTGTAAAGAAGGCCACCAAGAAAGTGGCTCCGAAGAAAGTAGTGTCTAAAAAAGCCGCTGCAAAGAAGAAACCGGCAGCCAAAAAAGCGGCCCCGCAGAAGAAAGCCGCTCCCAAAAAAGCCGCTACAAAGAAAGCCGCTCCCAAAGCCGCTCCCAAAAAAGCGCCGGCCAGGAAGTCCGTGGCGGTAAAGAAGAAGGCCTCCCAAGTCAGAACGCCGAAGGTGGACAAGACCATAACGAACAAGAAGTCAGCGACGAAGAAGAAGATCGTCGCGCCCAAGAAAGCAGCGGCAGTCAGCAAGGCAGAGCCGGCAGTCAAAAATGTCAAAAAATCGGCAGCGAAGAAAGCCGTGAATGCCAAGAAAGGCAAGCAATCTCCCGCCAGGAAAGTGGCAGGTAAACGAGTTGGTGCTAGCAAGGCAAAGGCCATTGCTGCCAGCGCCATCAACGAGACCCGTCCAGCCAAGGCGGTTGCACCTGCAAGGCCCAAGACCAAGGTGATCGTCGGCAAGATTGGTCGAACACGTGCCCCTAAGGAAATTCCTGAAATGGAAACCATGGCCGGGCGACTGCGTGCAGGCCACAACGATGGATCGAGTTCGGGCCCCGTGCCTACTGAAGCGCAGCTGCGGCGGGCCTCAGAGCGGCAGTACATGAATGATGGGCAGTTGACCTTTTTCAGGGCGCGCCTGATGCAGATGCGCGCTGAAGTGCTCGGACGCGAATTGGACGTCAAGGAAAGGCTTCACCAGCGCGAAATCTTCGCAGATCCGGCAGATCGAGCCAGTGCAGAAGAGGAACATTGGCTCGATCTGCGTCTGCGCGAGCGAGAGTCATTGCTGCTCAAGAAGATTGACGAAGCCCTGCGCCGAATTCGCGACAAGGAATACGGGTACTGCGAAAAGACTGGAGAGCCGATTGGCATTGCCCGTTTGCTCGCGCGTCCGACCGCCACGGTTTGTGTGGATGTCAAAGGACAGGACGAAAGGGCGGAGTCGCAATTCCGGGACCGCTGAGCGAGCCCAGCAAACCGTCATGCCGAGTCATACCCGGGTGCGCGAATCGACCGCTTTGAACTAAATGTGGTTTTGTCCGACGGATCAGCTCCCGCATCTGCGGGAATGATTTCGGATACTGGATTGACCGGTCTTTCCTTAGTTCGGAAGCCCCTGCAAGGCGGAATTTTGACTGGAGATGGAACGAAACCGCATTAGCAATGCCGAGTTGGTATGGCAGTGACTGAGCAGCGGCATCATCCCTGCGCCGAGTAATTGTTCAGCCTCAGTGTCACTGAGAAATTCTTCTGCGCAGGGCACCAGTTCAGCTTCGCCATCGCTGTCCAGCTGGGTGCAGGCGGGCAGGTCATCAACCTCCCGCTCGTCGCCGGGGCTGAACGACCAGCCCTGGTTCTGCGCATAGCAGCGTCCAAGCAGCAGTGCGCAGGCCAGTGCGCCACTCGCCCATAGATAATGACTGGGCTCAGGCCTGTTGCCGAGTTCTTCGAACGCGAAGCGCTCGAGCCGTTCACTTTTGGCACCGTAAGGTTGTCGCATCAGCAGTCGCGGTGTCACTAGCCCAATCCAGCTCGCCGATGGATGTGCGCGCAGCGTCTTCCAGTTTACGTTCTCTTGCTTGTCCAGGGATGGCCACAGGGATCGGTCCGCATCCGCAATAAAAGGACCGCCGACATGCGAGGCGAGCGCGCCGAGGCCCGCCAGAGCTTGCAAATCCTGCTGATCGACACCAAAGGCACTCAGCCCGAGCAAGAGTGACCAGGGCAGGGTGCCGGGCTGTCCACGTCGACCAGCCAGCGCGGCGAATAGGGCACTCTCTTCTATGCGGGCACACCGTGTCAGGTCCTGGTCCAGCTCTTCACGGGTGACATCAAACAAGTACAGCTGAAGATGCTGGTCGAGCTCTAGATTGGCCAGCAACCATCGCACACCGCACCAGAGTGCTTCCATTGCTTGAAAATTTGGGTGATGCAGCAGCGCACGCATTTGCTCGGAGATGGCTGAATCAACGGCGTTCACATAGGCCTTGTCCCGCTGCGCGGTATCGGGCACCACGTGCGGGGCGATCACGTTTTCGATCCATGTCTGCAAGTCCCCGGTTTCAGGACGCTTTGCCAATGTCCCGAACTTGGGTGGCACGGCAGCACCCCCTATGAGGGAGGCGAGGGGCGATTCCTCGCCCTTGGGCGCGGGCTGAGAACGGGCCTTGCGCAAGGCCCGGAACAGATCGAGCCGTTCGAAGAGTCCATCCGGATGAAAATCGTCGAGACTGCTGAATTCAACTTCTCCGATATCGGTGCTGATGCACGGAGCGAGCTTGGCAATCACCGCCTCGATATTATCTATGTCGACCTGTATCGCCTTGCGCTTTGCAAGTGCTGTGCGCTCACCGATCGGCCGCCCGCTGAAATCACCTAAGAGAAGGATGCGCATCGGCGCGGTTTCTGTGCGCTTTCCCGATGCCTGTCCTAAATTGAATTCGAAGCTGGAAAGTTTGTCAGACATGTTTCAGGCCTCCCCGCTGGCAATATCGGTGGGTGTGCGCTGCAGGCTAGCAGACTGGAGAGGTTGGTTCTGGGCGATGCTGTCCTCTATTCTGGTCCGCGCCTTTCCTCTGCCAGGCGGCAGAAAAAGTCATTGTATTGGCGGTGTCCTCCTGGAAACAGAAAATTCAGTTTCAGGGGATCCTCAGCATCCGTAATGCCATGGAACGCAGGCCATGCTGATCCGCTGGATTGCGCTAACTGCGCCCAGTCAGGGCCGATTCCAGGACGTCTGACTTCGCCGCCACTGCTGTCGACGTAAAGCACCGCATTATCGGTACCAAACTCTCTGCCCAGGGCCTGGACCAGACTCAAAAAGCCGCGATCACT
>JBFJJV010000074.1:0-14557 GCA_041635265.1 Panacagrimonas sp. | reverse complement strand
GGGCCGCCGGTTCAGGCGCAGACTGCGGTTCGGGTGCTGGTTTTGGCGCGGGCGCTCGCTCTACTGCGGGCGCAAGTGCCGCCTGCTTGGGTGCGGCTTTTTGCGCCCGGGCCAACTTGGTCGTTGGCGCATCGATTTCGGCGGGCGCCGGCGGTGACGCCCTTGGGGCACCTACTTCCGCTGTTCTCTGATTCGACTCCTTATCAGCCAGAGCATCGATGCGGATATTGGCGGTTGTGACCAACGGGCTTTCAGGGAAGGCGTCCTTGAAGGCCTGCCAGGCACCGATGGTGTTGACTTGCTTGGCTGCTGCGTAGGCCTCACGAGCCGCCTCAGCCTCCA
This sequence comes from Panacagrimonas sp., assembly GCA_041635265.1. Classification (GTDB taxonomy): domain Bacteria; phylum Pseudomonadota; class Gammaproteobacteria; order Nevskiales; family Nevskiaceae; genus Panacagrimonas. Next base: position 14,215 of record JBFJJV010000074.1, on the reverse strand, counting down.
GAATATTGTTTTCACTCTTTTCCAGGGCTGACTCGTCCTCCGCCGAGGCATTTTCGGCAGCCTCTGGCACTTCAGTCCCGCTACTGATTTCAGCTGAATTCAAACTCAGGAAATCGACCAGCTTTTGCGGAATCTGGGCTCGAATATTCTGTGGCAGAGGGTCACGCAAGACCTCCTCTAGGGCAGGGCGCCCCAGGATCAGGGCGGCAGCCCCCGAGCCGATGAGGAGCAGGATCAGCAGCAGCCTAGGCTTCTTTTTTTTCTTCGGCTCGCCGACTGCCGACACTTGGGCGACTCCCATGGCAGCTGTATCGGTCTGGCCATACGCCTGGGAATGACTTTGATTCGTCCCAGTGTGCAGCGGCGCTGACGACGCCTGCGAACTCGGTTGTGCGGGGTAGGCCGCTTGCTGCGAATCGCTGAATGGTCGGCTGTAGAGCACCGTGTCGGTGTCCGCAGCTGCGGGCCGGGACTGCTCGAGCGAACTCGATGTGCCAGTGTGCGCAAAAGGGGCGGCACCGCCAGGGAATTGATTTAGCGTCTCGGTGTTGACACCTTGACCCTGAAGCCGCTGACGCGTGCCTTCCGGCACGGAAACCTTGCCATCCAGCGCGTCGCGAAAATCTTCCATGGTCTGCGGACGGTGGCGACCCGCCAGTTCCAGCCCCCAGTCGATACCGCTGAGGAAACTGCGGCTGAAGCCGCCACGCCCCTTGAGACGCAGAGAGACCGGAATCAAGGGATCGTCCGAACCGTTGGTGATATTCAGGGAGCGCTGCGAGGACTCCACCGGCGCCTCACCGGTCACCGCGTGGTACAGCACCGCTGCCATGCCGTAGACATCGGTATGACTGCCGTGAAGATTGTCGCGCGTCGCACGGCCGTACTGTTCCAGCGCTGCGTAGCCTGGGCTATATGCGACAAGCTCACTGTGCCGCGTATATTCGGCTTGATCCTCCAGAATCTGAGCGCGTGCCGCGCCGAAATCGATGAGGACTGAGCCGCCCTCATCCGGCACCATGACATTGTCCGGCTTGAGGTCACGGTGGAGGATGCCGCGCGCGTGGGCATGAATCAGGCCATCGAGAATCGGCATCAGGAGTCGGCGCGCGCGATCCTCACCCATAGCCCCTTCCCGCTTGATAATCGATTTCAGGGGCTCCCCGCGCAAATAAGGCATCACAAAATAGGCCGTGCCATTGCGTTGGAAAACACGATAGATCTTGATCACATTAGGGTGATCGAAGCGCATCAGGGATTCGGCTTCCTGGAAGAAGCCTTTGAGCGCCATCTGGAAGCCTTGCCCAGCACCTTCCAGCTCGTTGCTGACCGCGACCGTATTGCCTTCCACGCGATTCGCCAACCCGCGCGGAAAAAATTCCTTGATCGCGACTTGGCGCAGCGGGCTGCCAGTGTCCCGCGAGTTGCCGCCCGTTTCCCATTCGCGGAATTCTTCGGCGAGATAGGTCACACCGAAGCCGCCTCGCCCGAGCCGTCGTAGGACGCGAAAATTATCGATCCAGGTTCCGTCGGCGAGGACCGCGGGAATGTTCACGATTCGACCAGCGCGAATGCCACGGTAAATCGACCATCTCGGTCTTCGGCAAACGAACGACCCAGACACAGCCGCCCGTTCTGCACCAATTTGATCTCATCCCCTAACAAGCTCATGGCGCCGGAATGCCCGCCAAACTGTACCCAGGTGCCGTTGCGGCTGATGTCCTTGAGCGTCCAGATGCCATTCACAGAGAAAAGTCTTGCATGCCGCGACGACAGCCGCTGATGCGGATCATCAATACACAGGTCGTTGCCCCGATGTCGCCCGATATCGAAGTGCGGCGAATGATCGGTCAGCCGAAAGCTGCGGTTGAGATGCGCCAGCCCCAGAATGGTTGATCGCAGCTGCGGAGCCGGCGGCAAGGCAAATCGCGTTGGCATGACGGTGACTGCTTCATCCCAGTCCAAAGAATGAATCTCCATCTCACCCACGCCCTTGATCGTGCGCACTCCGTAGGGTCGCGCTCGATCACGCAAATCCGGCGACAAGCACTCGACGGTATTCTGGCCGAGAAATATCTGTCCCGAGAGATCGGGGACCAGCTTGTGCAGCCGCGCCGCCATATTGACCGGCATGCCCGAAAGATCAGGACGGCCCAGAACCTGCCTAAACTCGACTTGCCCCGCATCTAGGCCGACGTAAAGGCGGCGACCTGCTTCGCGCGCGGCGATCTGGCAGTCAATCGCTGCCTGGGCGGCATCGTCCACGCACAATTTGGCGCGATCAAATACGGCAACTACGTCATCACCATCAGATTTGATCACGTCGCCATGGTTACGCCGAACGGCCTCGGTCAGACGCCCGATCAATGGATCGAGAATGGCGTCCGCCTGCAAATCGCCTACCTCCTGACGCAAATCAGTGGAGGCCGCAATATCCGCAAAAAGAACAGCGGCCGAGCGTAACTCTCCCATGGTTCTCCCTGTTGATTATGGAGTTGCATCCTAGCTGCACAGAGGCTCAAAACCCAATACTCAGGATTGGATTCTGGGGCCCAGGTCTCATTTGCTGTCAAATAGCGAGAATTCAGCCGCGCTTTTCGCCCCACAGGGACTCAGCATTGGAGCAGTCCGCAAGGAATTACGCCGAAGTTGCCAGCGGATCTGGCCCGAATCGATTCTCTCCCTCACTGCCTTTGAGGCAGCCGCATTCGATGAACACCCACAAGAAGCCGATGATGGGCAGCAAGGCAATCAGCGTCCACCAGCCGCTTTTGTCGCGATCATGCCAGCGACGAATGCCAATGCAGATCGCCGGGTAGAGCATGGCCAGGCCAAACAGCCCACCAAGAATGCCGCCGGTGCCAATCAGGCCTTCGACAAGGCTCAACACCACGGCAACACCGATATACATGATGGCGAATGCCCAGTACTGGGCCCGATTCAACCGGCCCCGCCAATTCAGAAGAAATTCTTTCGTGAAAACAGCCCCAAAATCCATGACTCTCTCCTTTTTTCGGTGCTTCTTCGCTACCGGTTCTGCTCCAGTGGCGGCGAAGTGCCCATGAATCTAACAGCCATGAGAAGCTTTTGCCCATTTGGCCACGGCAAGGGCAGGACCTATTTCTTCCTTTGTCTGTACTTTTTAAAGCTGGATACCGCGCGCAGGGCGGCGAATGGCCCCAGCAACAGGGCAACAACAAACAGAATCAGCCACCAAACCTCAGCAGGCATCAGGCCGCTCGCAACTTGGCGAAACCGATCACCAGGCGCTTGAGCCCAGCCTCACGGAAATTGATCTCGACTTGGGCGCGATCACCATCGCCGTCAAAGCTGATAATCGTGCCCTCTCCAAACTTCGGATGAACCACGCTCTGCCCAAGCGAAAATCCACCCGGTCCGGTCGTCGGCGCCCCTGCCACTCGATTCGGCCGAACGCTGGGGCGCAAGTAAGAAGTGCCTCCGCCATAAGCTCGGCCTGGTTCGCGCGCTCCAAAGCCGGGACGGGAAATTGATTGTCGTGGGCGAGTTTCAGCGATGCACTCAACGGGAATTTCCTTGAGGAACATGGAAGGCCCGCCGATCTGTTCCGTGCCGTGAACGCGGCGCAACTCGGCGTAGGCAAGAGACAGCTTGCGCCGCGCACGCGTGATGCCGACATAAAACAATCGACGCTCCTCTTCCAGATTGCCCTCGTCTACCGCCCGCATGGAGGGAAACAGCCCGTTTTCAGCACCAACAATGAAGACCACGGGAAACTCGAGTCCTTTGGCCGCATGCAGTGTCATTAACTGGATGCAATCTTCACCTGCGCGCGCCTGCCCTTCACCGGATTCGAGTGTGGCATGGGTGAGGAAGGCGGTGATCGGGTCGAGCTTCATCTCTTCTTCGCCGTCTTCATTCAGATCAGCGGGGCTGGGATCGGCCTCGAAACTGCGCGCGGCGCTGACCAGCTCATCCAGATTTTCCAGCCTGCCTTCCGCCAACTCGGCGGAACCTCGGCCGCCACGCGAAGCCGCACTGGCGCTTTTCTGATAATGCTCGCGCAGGCCACTGCGCAAGATGACTTTCTCCATCGCATCTGACAAGGGCAGCAGCTCGGTCTCGACCTGGAGATCATCTATCAATTTCAGAAAGAAACTCACCTTGGCCGCCGAGCGCCCGAGCTGATCACCGGCGTTCCTCGCGGCTTTCCACATGGAGACACCGCTGGCGCGCGAAATGTTGCGCACCTTTTCGAGCGTGGTGGCACCGATGCCACGTGCTGGCGTATTGACCGCCCGCTCAAAACTGCCGTCATCGTCCCGATTTTGCAGTAGGCGCAGATAAGCCAGCGCATCCTTGACCTCTTGCCGCTCAAAAAAACGTAGCCCACCGTAGATCCGGTACGGGACCCTCGCCTTGATCAACATTTCCTCCAGCACGCGCGACTGCGCATTGGCGCGATACAGCACGGCAATATCAGAATGTCTGCAAGGACCGTCTAGGTGTTCCCGTACGCGATTTGCAACGAACTCAGCCTCGTCGTATTCGTTATAGGCCGCGTAGAGCGCGATCGGCTCGCCCTCGCCTGTATCGGTCCACAAATTCTTGCCGAGTCGATTTGAGTTTTTCTCGATCAGCCCATTTGCCGCCTTCAGAATAGTGCCGGTTGAGCGGTAATTCTGCTCGAGCCGGATCACTTCGGTGCCAGCAAAATCGGTCTGCATACTCGACATATTCTCCACGCGTGCACCGCGCCAGGAATAGATGCTCTGATCGTCATCTCCCACCGCAAACATCACCGCACTGGGACCCGCGAGCACCTTTAGCCAGCGATACTGCAGCGTGTTGGTGTCCTGAAACTCATCGACCAGAATGTGTCGAAACCGTCTTCGGTAGTGCTTCTGAATCTCGCTGCAGTCACGCGTCAGCTCATAGGCGCGCAGCAACAATTCAGCGAAATCGACAAGGTGGCCATTGGCGCAGGCCTGCTCATAAGCCGCGTAAATTCGCACAAACTGACCCTGAGTGAAGTCACCTTGGTCATCAAAATCGCTGGGCCGACGCGCTTCTTCCTTCTGTGCATTGATCCAAGCGGTCACGGTTCTTGGCGGCCATTGCTCATCAGACAAGTCAAGCGCTTTGAGAACCCGCTTGGTCAAGCGCAACTGGTCATCCGAATCCAATATCTGAAAATTTTGATCCAGGCCAGCCTCCTTCCAATGCAGGCGCAGCATGCGGTGCGCCAAGCCATGAAAGGTGCCGACCCACATAGATCTCATCGGCACCGTGATGAGCTGCTCGATGCGCCCGCGCATCTCACTCGCAGCTTTGTTGGTAAATGTGACGGCCAGGACAGACATGGGGGAGCAATCTTCAACCGCGATGAGCCAGGCAATGCGATGCACCAACACACGCGTCTTGCCCGAGCCCGCCCCAGCGAGAATCAGACGATGTTCTGCCGGCGAAGTAACGGCCTCTTTCTGTGCTGAATTGAGTTCAGCAAGCAGCGGATGGTTTTCTTCTGATATCTGCATGGAAGAATTTTAATGCACAGTGCCATTTGAGCGATGAACAAGGGGCAGGCAAGCAATCTGCAGCCAGCGACGTCACACTATCGCACGATGAGGCTGATGCGCCGCCCAGAAAGAAGCTGAAGATGACGTTCCCGCCTTTCGAAAATTGCGCTATCAGCGATCCAAATAGATGGTACGCGCAATTTCTTGCTCTTTTCGAGTGTGATGACGAATGGGAGGCTCGTCGTGTCAGCAGTACTCAGTCACTACCGAAACAGGCGATCAAGGCGGCTCGTATGTCCCGCGGCCCGTGCGCCATCACCTTCTTGCCCTCGGGGAAGGACTGCAATAGGGCAGCTCTCAGACGGGGGCTTCCTCCGTTGAGTGACTCATTATGGCGACGTCATTGCGCGGAAGACCCGCATGGGCGTTGATCGCGCAGGCCCGACAGTCGCCATTATTCCGGCTCGCAATGAAGCCGAGGCGATCGGCATCGTGGTGCGAGAGACACTGGCTATGAGAAGCACTGCAGCTTGCCCCCTGATCGACCGGATCATCGTGGTCAACAATCGCTCGACGGATGAAACCAGCGCGGTCGCAGCGATGGCGGGCGCTGAGGTCGTCAATGAGGATCGTCTGGGTTATGGCGCGGCGTGCTGGGCGGGAATGCAGCATCTAGGAGACGCTTCGACTATCGTGTTTATCGATGGCGACGCCTCGGTTCCACTGGAGCAGACAGAGAAGCTACTGGATGCAATAGGGTCGGGGGCCGACATGGCCATTGGTGTACGCGTGAGCGGGCGACGAGACGGCATGAGCCCGGCACAACGGTTTGGCAATGGCCTTGCGACAGCCATGATCAAACTCATGTGGGGGGTGCCCGTTCGCGACCTAGGGCCTTTTCGGGCTGTCAGGGCGGAGGCACTTTTAAGCATGAAAATGCAGGACCGTGCCTATGGCTGGACGGTTGAAATGCAGATCAAGGCAATAGAGCTCGGGCTGCGCGTGCAGGAGATTGAGGTCGGCGTCAGACCCAGAATAGGGCGTTCAAAAATTAGCGGCACGCTGCGCGGAGTGATTGGTGCGGGCATCGGCATCATCACGACCATCCTGAAACTGCGGCTCCGCAGCAAGGAGTGCGACCGATAAGGGTTCCACCCGCTGGCGCCCGAATCAATTAAGCGCTGCTGATGAGGGCCGGGGCTGCCTGTAGTTATTCGTTTGGAGTTTTTGGGATTCCTTGGATATGGCTTAGGGATAGTGTATCCATGCAATTTCCTTAAGGGGCTATGCCTTCTTGTTTGCGACCGAATCGCCAGAGCAGCAGGGGATCAGAGTCAGCTGTTTTCAAGCTGCGCCTCGAAGGACTCAAAAAAATGCCCCCGCATCAGCGAGGGCATTTTTAACTTCTACCAACTAAGCACCGCAGTTTCGAAACAGCCTACGGAACAGGGCGTTCAAGTTGGATGACAAAAGAACCCGACTTATTCTTCTGAAGTGCTCTCGTCAGAGGCTTTTTCCTCTTTCAAGGTTTCTTCAACGGGCTCTGATTTTGCTGATGCTTTTTCGCCGACGTCAGAACCATCGAAGCTACCGGTGCCCGACAACGCCGAGGATTGTAGATCGGCCAGCAAGCTGCCGCCGCGAGACTTGCGACGCTGGTCGTGATGAGCAAGGCCAGTGCCCGCCGGGATCAGGCGGCCCACGATGACGTTCTCCTTGAGACCGCGAAGTTCGTCGCGTGAACCGCGCACCGAGGCTTCTGTAAGCACTCGCGTCGTTTCCTGGAACGAAGCCGCTGATATGAAGGACTCGGTCGACAGGGACGCCTTGGTGATACCCAGCAACTGACGCTCATAGTTGGCGGGACGCCGGTTTTCTGCGGCCAGCTTCTTGTTCTCGGCGTGGACGTGGAAAATTTCGGCCTGCTCGCCCTGCAGAAACTTGGAGTCGCCTACTTCTGAAATTTCGACCTTGCGCAACATCTGCCGGATGATGGTCTCAATGTGTTTGTCATTGATGCGCACACCCTGCAGGCGATAGACGTCCTGGATTTCCTTGACCATGTGATTGGCCAGTGCCGTTACACCCTCAAGGCGCAGGATGTCATGCGGGCTGGGCTCGCCGTCGGAAATGATTTCGCCCTTTTCGACGCTTTCACCTTCAAAGACTCGAATCTGAACCCATTTGTGAACCAGGATTTCGGCTTCTTCACCATCGGCCATGACGATCTTGATTCGCTGCTTGCCCTTGGTTGCCGTACCGAACTTGATGGTTCCGGTCGCCTCGGCAAGGACCGCGGGCTCTTTCGGTTTACGCGCTTCGAACAGATCAGCAACACGCGGCAGACCACCAGTGATATCACGCGTCTTGGACGACTCCTGCGGAATTCGTGCCACCACGTCGCCCACTTTGCACTCGGCCTCGTCTTCCACCGTGACGACGGCTTTGGGCGGCAAGCTGTAGGACGCAGGAATGTCTGTTCCCGGGAAGTTGAGTTGCTTGTCGTCAGCATCCACCAGCATCAGCATAGGACGCAAATCCTTGCCCGCGCTACCACGCGTCTTGGGCTCGGTGACCACGAGGTTGGTGACGCCAGTGATGACGTCAACTTCCTTCTGCACCGTAACGCCTTCTTCGAAGTCCTGGAACTTCACGAAACCGGCTAACTCGGTGACGATGGGGTGCATATGCGGATCCCATTTGGCCAGACGCTGACCGGCAGTGACGACATCACCGTCCTTGACCAGGATGGTCGCCCCATAGGGAATCTTGTAGCGCTCACGTTCGCGGCCGTCTGCTGCAATCACCCCGATTTCGCCGGAGCGGGAAACAGCAACAAGCAGACCTTCTTTGTTCGCAACAGTCTTGAGGTTGTGAACGCGAGCGCTACCGGCCGCGCGTGCATCGACGCCATCGTTGGAGGCGGCTCGGGAGGCAGCGCCTCCGACGTGGAAGGTACGCATGGTGAGCTGTGTGCCTGGCTCACCGATCGACTGCGCAGCGATAACACCGACCGATTCACCGATATTCACACGGTGGCCACGAGCCAGGTCACGGCCATAGCAGTCCGCACAGATGCCGAAGGGCAGCTCGCAGGTGATTGGTGAACGGACCCAGACTTCATCAACAGAATTTTTCTCGAGGATATCGGCTCCGGCTTCATCAATGATGACGCCGCCAGGAATAATCTGCTCTTCTGTTCCCGGCTTGTAGACATCGCGCAAGGTCACACGACCGAGCACGCGATCGCGTAGCGGCTCAAGAATATCGCCACCCTCGACGATAGGCATGATCAGCAAGCCATGCTCGGTACCGCAGTCCTGCGCCGTCACCACGACGTCCTGAGCGACGTCGACGAGACGACGGGTCAGGTAGCCGGAGTTAGCGGTCTTGAGGGCGGTATCGGCCAGACCCTTACGCGCACCATGAGTCGAGATGAAGTACTGCAGAACGTTCAGACCCTCACGGAAGTTCGCCGTGATAGGCGTTTCAATGATGGAGCCATCAGGTTTGGCCATCAGGCCACGCATACCGGCCAGCTGACGAATCTGGGCCTGAGAACCTCGGGCACCAGAATCAGCCATCATGAATACCGAGTTAAAGCTGTTCTGCTCGATATCGCGGCCATCGAGCGTCGTGACCTTTTCCTTGCCGATGCCTTTCATCATCGCGCGGGCCACTTCGTCATTAGCACGTGACCAATGATCGACCACTCGGTTGTAACGTTCCTGCTGGGTGGTCAGACCCTCGGTGTACTCGTTCGCAACTTCTTTTACCTTGGCTTCTGCAGCAGCCAGAATTTTGGCTTTTTCCGCTGGAATAACAATGTCGTCCAGGCAGAAACTAATACCCGATTTGGTCGACATGCGGAAGCCTGCATACATGATCTGGTCAGCAAAGACCACCGTGTCCTTGGTCCCGCAGTTGCGGTAGACATGGTTCAGAACCTTCGACACTTCTTTCTTGGTCAGCGTCTTGTTGATCACCGAGAACGGAACCTTCTTTGGAAGAATCTCGGACATCAGGGCGCGACCCGTGGTGGTATCAACGATGTGGGTGATCGGCTCCCCGGCATCGGTGACGTCGTTCAGACGCACTTTGATCTTGGCCTGCAAATCCAGCGCGCCGGATTCGTAGGCTCGATGCACTTCGGATACATCCGACAACACCATGCCCTCACCCAGAGCAGCGATGCGTTCACGAGTCATCCAATACAAACCAAGCACAACGTCCTGTGATGGAACGATGATCGGGTCGCCGGATGCCGGGGACAGGATGTTATTAGTCGCCATCATCAGCACGCGTGCTTCCAGCTGCGCTTCCAGCGACAGCGGCACGTGCACGGCCATCTGGTCACCGTCGAAGTCCGCGTTGAACGCGGTGCAGACCAGTGGGTGCAAATTGATGGCCTTCCCTTCGATCAACAAGGGCTCGAAAGCCTGGATGCCGAGACGATGCAGGGTCGGTGCACGGTTGAGCAGCACCGGATGTTCTTTGATGCACTCTTCCAGGCAATCCCAGACCATCGACTCTTCGCGCTCCACCATCTTCTTTGCGGCCTTGATGGTGGTCGCATGACCTTTGCGCTGCAGCAGTGAAAAGACGAAGGGCTTGAACAGTTCCAGTGCCATCTTCTTGGGCAGGCCGCACTGGTGCAGCTTCAGAGTCGGCCCGACCACGATGACGGATCGGCCGGAGTAATCGACGCGCTTGCCGAGCAGATTCTGACGGAAACGGCCCTGTTTGCCCTTGATCATGTCGGCCAGCGACTTCAGCGGACGCTTGTTGGTGCCGGTGATGGCACGGCCGCGACGGCCATTGTCAATCAGTGCATCCACCGATTCCTGCAGCATGCGCTTTTCATTGCGGACGATGATGTCCGGCGCAGTCAGCTCTAGCAAGCGCTTGAGACGGTTGTTGCGGTTAATGACGCGGCGATACAGATCGTTCAGATCTGATGTGGCGAATCGACCACCATCCAGAGGCACCAAGGGGCGCAGATCCGGTGGCAACACCGGCAACACAGTCATCACCATCCACTCAGGACGGTTGGCAGAATTGATGAAGTATTCAATCAGCTTGAGGCGCTTGCCAAGTTTCTTGATCTTGGTTTCAGAATTCGTGGCCGCCAGTTCTTCACGCAACCTGACCGCTTCTCTTTGAAGATCAATATCCTTGAGCAGATCATGAACGGCCTCGGCACCCATGCGGGCATCGAATTCGTCGCCGTACTTTTCGACGGCGTCCAGATAGTCTTCCTCGCTGAGCAGCGTTCCTTTCTCGAGCGGAGTGAGACCTGGGTCGACCACGATATGTGCTTCGAAATACAGCACGCGCTCGATGGCGCGCAGCGGCATGTCCATGAGCAGGCCGATACGACTGGGCAGCGACTTCAGAAACCAGATGTGAGCGACTGGGGAGGCCAGGTCGATATGCCCCATGCGCTCACGACGCACCTTGGCAATGGTGACTTCAACACCACATTTTTCGCAGACCACACCTCGATGCTTGAGGCGCTTGTACTTGCCGCACAGGCACTCATAGTCCTTTATCGGGCCAAAAATTTTGGCGCAGAACAGGCCATCGCGCTCCGGCTTGAATGTGCGGTAGTTGATGGTTTCCGGCTTGCGCACTTCACCAAACGACCAGGAACGAATGACCTGTGGCGAAGAAAGGCCGATTTTGATCGCGTCAAAATCTTCGTATTCGTCGGTGGGGCGAAGCAGATTGAAAAGCTCTTTCATGGTGACTCCAAAATTCGGTTGCGTCAGGCTGTATCAGAAATTTGATGCGATTCGCATCATGGGTTCTGTTCCAGCTCGATGTTCAGACCGATCGAGCGAATTTCCTTGACCAGTACGTTGAACGATTCCGGCATGCCGGGAGACATACGGTGATCGCCATCAACGATGGACTTGTACATGCGGGTACGGCCGTTGGTGTCGTCCGATTTGACGGTCAACATTTCCTGCAGTGTGTAGGCCGCGCCGTAGGCCTCCAGCGCCCAGACTTCCATTTCACCGAAGCGCTGCCCACCGAACTGGGCCTTACCACCCAGCGGCTGCTGCGTGACCAGCGAGTACGGGCCTGTGGAGCGTGCATGCATCTTGTCGTCTACCAAGTGGTTTAACTTGAGCATGTACATATAACCCACGGTAACCGGTCGCGAGAACGGTTCGCCGGTGCGTCCGTCGATGAGATTGGCCTGCCCGGAGCGCGGCAAATCAGCCAACTCCAGCAGATCCTTGATCTCTTCTTCGGTAGCGCCGTCAAAAACTGGCGTCGCGATTGGCAAGCCATCTGTGAGGTTATGCGCCAGCATCATGATCTCGTCATCGCTGAACTCTTCCAGACGCTCTTTCTTGACGCTGTTGCCAACATAGATCTTCTGCAGCAGCTTACGGATATCTCCGACTGCTTGCTGTTGGAGAATCATTTCATCGATCTTGTTTCCGATCCCCTTGGCGGCCCAACCCATATGCACTTCGAGCAACTGCCCGATGTTCATACGTGATGGCACGCCGAGTGGGTTGAGGACGATATCGACCGGCGTTCCGTCTTCCATGTGCGGCATGTCTTCGACCGGAACGATCTGGGAGATGACGCCCTTGTTTCCGTGGCGGCCTGCCATTTTGTCCCCCGGCTGCACACGACGGCGCACGGCAAGGTAGACCTTGACCATTTTGAGCACGCCAGGCGACAACTCGTCACCTGCGGTGATCTTGCGCTTCTTGGAATCAAAACGCTGGTCGAAATAGGCGCGCTGATCCTTGAGCTGCTTGGTTGAGGCTTCGAGCTGAGACTGGATAGCTTCGTCCTGAAGTCGAATTTCGAACCATTTTTCGCGTTCGATCGAGTCCAGATATTCAGCGTCGATTTCGGCGCCTTTCTTCAACTTATTGGGGCCGCCGTCGGCCTTGCTTCCGATCAGCAGCGTGCGAAGACGGGAGTAAATATCATCTTCAAAAATACGCTGTTGATCATTCAAGTCCTTACGCACGGCTGCCAGCTCGGACTCCTCGATCGATAATGCTCGCTTGTCCTTAGACACTCCCTCTCGGGTGAAGACGCGGACATCGATGACGGTGCCATCCATGCCAGCCGGGACGCGCAAGCTGGTGTCCTTCACATCGGAAGCCTTTTCACCAAAGATGGCGCGCAAGAGCTTCTCCTCTGGGGTCAGCTGCGTCTCACCCTTGGGCGTGACCTTGCCGCAGAGCAGATCACCAGCTTGAACCTCGGCACCGATGTAAACGATACCGCTCTCATCGAGCTTGCCCAGCGCGGTTTCGTTCACGTTCGGAATATCCGCCGTGATTTCTTCCGAGCCCAGCTTGGTCTCTCGGGCGACGCAAGTTAGTTCTTCGATGTGAATCGTGGTGAATCGATCTTCCTCGACGACACGCTCGGAGATGAGAATCGAATCTTCGAAGTTGTAGCCATTCCATGGCATGAACGCGATCAGCATATTCTGACCCAGCGCCAGTTCGCCAAGATCGGTGCTCGGGCCATCGGCCAGCACATCACCGCGCAGAACCTTGTCGCCTGGACGGACCAAAGGCTTCTGATTGATGCAGGTGTTCTGATTCGATCGTGTGTATTTGACCAAATTATAGATGTCCACACCCGCTTCGCCGGCGATGGTTTCCTCATCGCTGACACGAACCACGACGCGAGAGGCATCCACCTTGTCGACGATGCCGCTGCGCCTTGCCGTGATGGCGTTGCCGGAGTCGATGGCGACGCGGCGCTCGATTCCTGTGCCGACCAGCGGCTTTTCGGTGCGCAGCGTCGGAACCGCCTGACGTTGCATATTCGAACCCATCAGGGCGCGGTTGGCGTCATCGTGCTCAAGAAAGGGGATCAATGCCGCGGCCACGGACACGATCTGCCGCGGACTGACGTCCATGTACTCGATTCGATCCGGCGTCATCAGCGCGAACTCGCTCTGGAAACGAGCAGAGATCAGGTCGCTCTTGAACTGGTTCTTTGCATCCAGTTCCGAGTTGGCCTGTGCGATGACGTAACGGCCTTCTTCAATTGCGGACAGGTACTCGACCTCATCACTGACTTTGCCATCTTTGACGATGCGATACGGCGTTTCCAGAAAGCCATAGTCATTGGTGCGGGCATAGCAGGCGAGAGAGTTAATCAGACCAATGTTGGGGCCTTCAGGGGTTTCAATCGGGCAGACGCGACCATAGTGCGTGGGATGCACGTCGCGAACTTCGAAACCAGCACGCTCACGGGTCAAGCCACCGGGGCCGAGGGCGGAGACGCGGCGCTTGTGCGTCACTTCGGACAGAGGGTTATTCTGATCCATGAACTGCGACAGCTGACTGGAGCCGAAGAATTCCTTGATCGCCGCACCTACCGGCTTGGCGTTGATCAAATCCTGAGGCGTCAGGTTGTCGGCTTCGGCCAGCGCCAGGCGCTCGCGAACGGCACGCTCAACGCGGACCAGACCCGTGCGGAACACGTTCTCCGCCATTTCGCCAACGGCGCGAATGCGTCGATTGCCGAGGTGATCAATATCATCGGTCTGATCTTCGCCATTGCGAATGGCAATGATCTGTTTCATGACCGCAAGGATGTCCTCGTTGTCGAGCACGCCAGGTCCGGTGATCTCCTCGCGGCGCAGACGGCGGTTGAACTTCATACGACCGACTGAGGACAGATCGTATTTTTCGGGCGCAAAGAACATGCCCGTAAACAGC
>JBFJJV010000073.1:0-14637 GCA_041635265.1 Panacagrimonas sp. | reverse complement strand
GAGGCACCGATTCCCAGCGCACCCTTGAGCTTGCCGAAGAGACCGGGCTTGGCTTCGCCACTGGCTTTGGCATCCGCCTTGACGTCAGCGTTGACGTTGGCATTGGCTGCGCCTGCAGTGGAAGCGGCACGGCCGACGGCATCAGCGCCGGCTGAGGCGCCAGCACCAGCAGCGGCACCGACTTTGGAGCTCGCGCCGGCAGCGGCATCTGCGCCCACTTGAGCACCGACATTGGCTTTAGTGGCGGCGGCGGCCTTGGCGTCACCGGCGACGGCACTGGCCTTTTCGCGCCCATTGGCAGCGGCATCAACACCAGCTGCTGCACCTGCACCGACAGCGGACTTCACACCCGCGCCGAGATTGGCACCCGCACCGGCAGCGGCATCAGCGCGGCCATTCAATGCGGCCTTGGCGTCTGCTGCCTTTGCGCCAGCGGCTTCGGCTTTAGCCTTGGCATCAGCATCCACATTGGCTTCGACTTCGGCATCAACTTTGGCTCTGCCGGCGGCTTTGGCCTTCTCGCTCATCATGCCCGAGACGCCAGAGCCGACGCCCAGACCAGAATCCACACCGGCGCCGACATCTACACCGACACCGGCGCCCACACCCAGGCCAGCGGCGAATGTTGAAGAAGCAGCCAATGCAAAAAGACCGGCGGCAGAAAGTGCAAACTTATTCATATTGAGTCACCTCTATTTTCTATTGGTGCCGGAGAGCCCCGGCGACAAGCACTCTACGGTGATGCTCTGAATCGATCCTGAATTCTAGGTCTTTTCAGGCATCACCGCGATTTTTAGCTCGGAAACAGTGGGCTTCCGTGCGCTTAGAACAAGAAGCGAACGCCAGCTCGGAAGGTGCTCAGATCAACATCACCGCCACCGTCAACATCCAGGAAGCTGTTTCTGAAGTCCGCGAAGATCGCGATATTCGACGCCATCTGGAAGGTGCCGCCAATCAGAATTTCGGGACCGTCGAGGTCATCCAGCACCAGATAGCCGGCCTGACCATAGACGCGAAATTCCTTCGACAGCGGCAAGCTGTAGCCGACATGGCCGCCGAAGCCGTCCTGATCGTCGCCGCCATCAAAATCCAGATTGACGTATTCGAGCTGTCCGTAAATCCCTTCATTTTTGCTGCCGGCACCGGGCCCGATCAAACCGCCGAGCCGAATCTCGTCGATCTCGGTATCGGTGTCGTCGTATTCGATGCTTTGATACTCAGCGCTCAGAAAGGCCTGGTCGGCCACCTGAAAAGCGCCCTTGAGACCAAAGCCGGTGCCGTCGTCGTCAAACGGACCTACATCGATCTCTGATACGGCGAAAAATCCGTCGACATAGCTATGCCCCTGGGCCAGTACCGGGGTCGCAATACCAAAGGCTGCGATGGCAGCAATCATTTGCTTTTTCATTGTGTACTCTCCTGATGTGTGAGTTGAATCGCTTGAATGCGAACGAGCGGAAGTATCTGCATTCAGACTGAGCACAAGCTGAAGATTGTTTTAGCGCACAAATTTTCGGCGCCGATACAGCCCCAGGCAGACCGTGCCGATGGACAGGATCCACAGCGGCGCGTCGCGCCAACGCGCGTACGGTGTCAGGCCACCGCGGCCAGAGATGGTCCCGCGCAGGACCTCGGTGTTCTGCCACTCGGCTTTGGCAGTAACACGGCCATCCGCGTCGATCAGCGCCGAGACCCCGGTGTTGGCAGCGCGAATCATCCAGCGTCCGTTCTCCAGCGCGCGCGCCCTGGAAATCGTCAGGTGCTGCATGGGCGCGGATGATCCGGCAAACCAGGCATCGTTGGTGGCGTTGACCAGCACGCTGGCGCCGCGCGATGCACCGGCCAGCTCTGCACCGAAGACATCCTCGAAGCAGATCGATATACCGAGGGGCAGATCGTCCACCCTGATCAATTCACTGCTCTGTTGTCCTGAGCTGAAATCGGAGTAAGGCGTTCCCAGCACATCCATGATCGGACGCAGCCAGTCGGGAATGGGGAAGTACTCGCCAAAGGGCACCAGGTGCCGCTTGTCGTAACGTCCGCTGTGCTCGCCCAGGGCGATCATGCTGTTGAAGATGCTGTTGTCTTCGCCTCGGATCAGCACGCCCGCCAGCAAGGTGGATTGACGAAACTTCAGGTATTCGTGAATCGGGTCCAGATACCAGCCCATCTGAGACAGGGGTGCATTGGGCACCACTTCGGGCCACACAATCAGATCCGCGTCATCGGCAGAAAAAGTCATGGCCCGGTAGCGCGACAGAATGTTCTGTGCCTGGCTCGGGTCCCATTTCTGATCCTGAGGCACATTGCCCTGGATGATGGCGACATCCAGCGCCTTGCCGGTCTCCGCAGTCCAGCTCGAGGCAGCAGGCAGCAGCATCCCGATCAGCGGCAAGAGTGCGGCAGCCGACAGGGCCAGCAAGCGCGCCTTGTTGGCAGTGCCGCGCAGTACCTTGAACACCGCAAGCGCGCTGATCACGTACAAGGCAGACAGGCCGTGCACGCCCAGAACTGGAATCAGCGACTGCGCCGGCGTGTCGATGGCGATATAGCCCAGCGACAGCCATGGAAAGCCGGTGAAGACCCAGCCGCGCAAGAGTTCAGCCAGCAACCACAGCGCAGGCATCAGAAGCCAGTCCGATCGACTTTGCAGAACCTGATAGCGAACGGCCAGGGCGCAGACCAGGGCGGGATAAATCGCCATATAGGCGAACAGGGCAGCGGCCAGCAAGAGACCCAGCCACAGCGGCGCGCCACCGTAGACATGGGTGCTGATGACAACCCAGTAAACCCCGGTGGCGAAATGTGCAAAACCGAAAAGCCAGCCCAGCAGGGCCGCTCGCTTCCAGCTCTGCTGCTGCTGACAAAGCAGCAGTAGCGCGGCCAGCGACAGGACCGGCGCCGGCCAGAATGAGTACGGCGCAAAGCCGAGTGTGGCGATGCCGCCGAGCAGCAAGGCGATTACCCAGTTGAAACGCGACAGGAGATTGCTCATGGATATCGGGGAAGGGCCAGCCACGCGCAGCCGCGCAGATCCGCTTTATGCAGCCGGGCCCGGATCACCGCGCCTGACGATACCGCTGTCCTGCCGTGCGCAATCAGGCCGGCGCCAGCGTGACTTGCAGCATATGCACCCGACGACTGTCCGAGCGCTGCACGATGAAATTGAATTTCTCAATGCGAATACTCTCCCCACGTTTGGGCATGTGCCCGAAGCGCTGGGTAATCAGACCACCCAGAGTATCGAACTCTTCGGTGGAAAACTCTGCGCCGAAATAGTCGTTGAATTCTTCCAGCGGGGTCAGACCGGCGACCAGAAAACGGCGCTCGTCCTGCTTGAGAATATGGGCGCGCTCGGCCTCGTCGTACTCATCGTCAATCTCGCCGACAATCTGTTCGAGGACGTCTTCGATGGTGACCAGACCGGCGACACCGCCGTATTCGTCAGCAACGATCGCCATATGGTTACGGCCGCGTTTGAAATCCTTGAGCAAGACATTCACGCGCTTGGATTCAGGCACGAAGGCGATCGGCCGCAGCCAGTTTCGGGTGCCGAAATCATTCTTGTCGGCGGATGTGAAACGCAGAAGGTCCTTGGCCAGCAGGACACCGAGAATTTCGTCTCTGGAATCGCCGATCACCGGAAACCGGGAATGGCCCGATTCGACCACCACGTCGACCAGCTTCTCGAGTGGCCAGTCGCGCTCGACCACGATCATCTGCGCGCGCGGCACCATGATGTCGCGCACCTGCTCTTCGGCCGTTTCAAGAATGCCCTGAAACATGAATAGCGCATCCGAATCCATCAACTCCAGATTGCGTGCTTCACGCAGCAGCGCGAGTAGATCTTCCCGATTCCGCGGCCCACCGCCGAAGCGGCGCACGATGCGTTGCACCCACCGTCCCGCGTTACTGTCTCCCCCTTCTGCTTCTTCGCTCATCTCTGTTCGTTGATATAGGGATCTTCGAAGCCCAAGGCATTCAGGATACTTCGCTCGCGCGATTCCATGGCGTTTGCTTCCTCATCCTGTAAGTGATCGTAACCCAGAATGTGCAAACAACCATGCACAACCATATGCGCCCAGTGCGCACGCGGGGCTTTTTTCTGTTGCTCGGCCTCGCGCATCACCACCGGCGCGCAAATCACGATGTCTCCGAGCAGTTCGGCTTGTATCAGCTCATTATCGTAGGGAAATGACAAGACATTGGTCGGTTTGTCGATGCCACGATACTGGGCGTTGAGGCGCTGGCTCTCGGCCTGATCAACGATTCGAATGGTCAGCTCACCTCTGGCGCCGTCTACGGCCGCCTGCGCCCACTGGCGAATACTGGCGGCTGCCGGAATGCCCCGAGGCGCTACTCTTCGCTGCACCACGATTTGCTTCATTGGCCTGGATGGGCGGCGTCCCAGGACTCATAGGCCTGCACGATAGTCTGCACCAGAGGATGACGTACCACGTCTTCCTTGCGGAAATGGGAAAAACCAATCTTGGGCACGCCGTCGAGCACTTTCATTGCATGCTTGAGACCGCTGTTCTCATGGCGCGGCAAGTCGATCTGGGTGACATCACCGGTGACGACAGCTGCACTACCAAAACCGACTCGCGTGAGAAACATTTTCATCTGTTCTTTAGTCGTGTTCTGCGCCTCATCGAGAATGATGAACGACTCGTTGAGGGTGCGGCCGCGCATAAAGGCCAGCGGCGCGACTTCAATCACGGAGCGCTCGATCAATCGCGCGACCCGCTCGAAGCCCAGCATCTCGTACAGGGCGTCGTACAGGGGCCGCAAATACGGATCCACCTTCTGGGTCATGTCCCCCGGCAGAAAACCGAGTTTCTCGCCGGCTTCGACTGCGGGTCGGGTCAATACGATGCGGCGCACGCGATCTTTCTCGAGCGCCTGCACTGCACTGGCCACGGCCAGATAGGTTTTTCCGGTTCCCGCCGGACCGATGCCGAAAGTCAGATCATGGCTGCTGATCATCTTCAGATATTGCTTCTGAACCGGTCCGCGCCCGCGCACCACACCGCGTCGTGTACGAACCACGACTTCCTCGTCATCATCATCAGCGACGGCTTGGCGGGCCGTAACCGCCCTCGGCGTATCGGCCGAATGCTCGCTGAGCGTCAGATGGACATCTTCGGAGCTCAGCACCGAGGCTTCGGCCTGAGAGAACAGTGATCGGATCACGGCCTCACCGCGCTGGGTGTCCGCTGCGTCGCCCAGCAGTCGGAATCGATTGCCGCGGTTCCGTACTTCTATCCCGAGGCGCGTTTCTATCTGCCGTAACTGCGCATCGAAGGGGCCGCACAGATTGGCAATCCGCGAGGCGTCGTCCGGCTCCAGTACAAGATCGATAAAATCAGACATCAGGCTTGGCAGGCTACGGAGCTGACGCTCTGGCTCAGACGCCCACGCAAGCTGTTGGTCGTGGCCTCGGTGATCAGCACATCTACAAACTGTCCGAGCAGGGTTTCAGGTGCATTGAAATTCACGACGCGATTGGCCGAAATACGGCCGGCAAGCTGGCCTTGACCGCGCTTGGACGGACGCTCCACCAGCACGCGCTCGGTCCGGCCGACAAACGACTCCAGGAAGGCGACGTCGAATTTCCTGATCGAAGCCTGCAGCGCCTGCAACCGCTGATCCTTGATCTCCCGGGGCACGCTGTCGCGCAGATTCGCGGCCGGCGTCCCGGGGCGCGGCGAGTAGTTGAAGGAGAAGGCACAATCAAAGCCGATTTCTTCGATCAGGCTCAAAGTCTGCGCGAAATCAGCATCGGATTCACCGGGGAAACCGACAATAAAGTCCGAAGACAGCGACAAACCCGGCCGTGCAGCGCGTACGCGCGCAATTTTTCTGACGAAATCAGCGCGGCTGTATCCCCGTTTCATCATACCCAGAATGCGATCAGAGCCAGACTGCACCGGCAGGTGCAAATAGGACGCGAGCTTGGGTTCTTCGGCAAAGGCATCGGCCAGCGCATCGGTGAATTCAGCCGGATGCGAGGTGGTAAAGCGAATGCGCTCGATGCCGGGCATCTGCGCCACGTAGTGAATCAGCAACGCCAGATCGCAGGTCTCGGCCGTGCTGCCCATTGCGCCGCGATAGGCATTGACGTTTTGACCGAGCAGCGTGATCTCACGAACGCCCTGCTGAGCCAGCTGCGCAATCTCGACCAGCACTGTATCCAGCGGGCGGCTGATTTCGGTCCCGCGCGTATATGGCACCACACAGAAGCTGCAGTACTTGGAACAGCCTTCCATGATCGAGACAAAGGCGGTCGGACCTTCGGCGCGTGGCTCAGGCAGGCAGTCGAATTTCTCGATCTCCGGGAAACTGACGTCGATGGCGGCAGACCCGCCGCTGCGCGCCTGCTCGAGCAGCTTGGGCAGGCGGTGCAGGGTTTGCGGCCCGAACACCATGTCCACCATCGGTTCGCGGCGCACGATGGCCTCGCCTTCCTGGCTCGCCACACAACCGCCCACACCGATACGACGCCCGGGCTGCGCTTCTTTCCACTCGCGCCAGCGCCCGAGCTGTGAGAACACTTTTTCCTGCGCGCGCTCACGCACCGAGCAGGTGTTCATCAGGAGCAAGTCTGCCTCGTCCGCATTCTCGGTCCGCTCATAGCCGTGCGAGGCCGACAGTACGGCGGCCATCTTGAGCGAGTCGTACTCGTTCATCTGGCAGCCGTGGGTCAGCAGAAAGACCTTGGGGGAGGATTTAAGCGAAGACATCAAAAAGGCAAAAAACGCGGGGCAGAGATTATACGGGCTAGAATTGGCCAATAATCACAATAACTCGTTCCGGGCCGCGGCTAATCCACGCCGGCAGGGGGTTCCAGGGCGCGGGACACCGAATAGATCATGAGTATCAGGCTTTGTTTGAGTACATCGTCAGCGCCACCGGAGGGCACTGCCGCCCAGCCGACGCGGGCCGCGCTGTGAAATCTGCAAGTCGGCGCGATACCGTGCAAAAAGCGGCTGTGAACAGACAGTTGAAGGCCCCCCGCTGGGGAAACTGGCTCAGCCGGGGCCTCGCGCGCCTGTTTCTACGCATGCTGGGCTTCAAAGTCCAAATTGAAATCCCCGACCTGGCCAAGCTGGTTCTGGTGGGCGCCCCGCACACGTCCAATTGGGACGGCGTTGTGGCTATTCCCGCGATCATGGAGATGGGCATCCGCATCAACTGGTTTGCCAAGGACAGCCTGTTCAAATTCCCCTTCAAGAAAATCCTGCTGGCCCTGGGCGGCGTCCCCATCCGCCGCGACAAGGCGCGCGGCGTGGTCGAGCAGACCACGGATATCTTTGCCGCAAGAGAACAGATGTACGTGGTTCTGGCGCCCGAAGGCACGCGCAAGGCGACGCCGATCTGGAAAAGCGGCTTCTATCAGATTGCCGCCGCTGCCAATGTGCCCATTCTGCTGACCTATGTGGATTACAAGCGCAAAGTCGTTGGCAGCGGCCCGCTCATGCATCCAAGCGGGGATTACGCGGCGGATCTGAAGATCATTCAGGATTTCTACCGAACCATTCCGGGTAAAGTCCCCGAAAACTTCGCAGCCGAAGGCTGATCTGGCGTCTGGCTTCTCGCTCCCACACAGACCAAGATTCACTTCGGACTGGAAAATCGGGAGTCAGTCGATGAAGGAACTATGGCGCCACGGCGCAAGTGAACTGGCCAGAGGCATCGCCGCCAGGTCTTATTCCGCCACTGAGGTCGTGACATCGCATCTGGAGCGCATTGCCAAGATCAACCCCGCGCTCAATGCCATCACGCTGACCCTGCACGAATCCGCACAGCGGGCCGCCGCTGAGGTCGATCGCGCGATATCTGCGGGCAAGCCGCTGGGACCCCTGGCAGGGGTTCCCCTTACGATCAAAGAAAACATCGATTTGCGCGGCGCGCCGACAACGCACGGCCTGCCTGCGCTGGCCCAGGCGCTGCCGGCACGCAATGCGCCCGTTGTAGATCGATTGTTGGCGGCTGGAGCGATTCCCATCGGACGCAGCAATTTGCCGGACTTCGCGCTCCGCCTGCACACGGACAGCGCGCTGCACGGCCTCACGCGCAATCCCTGGAACTCGGCATACACCACGGGCGGGTCGTCCGGTGGCGAGGCCGCCGCGCTGGCCAGCGGCATGTCGCCTCTGGGCCTTGGAAACGACATCGGCGGCTCCCTGAGGAACCCCGCGACCTGTTGCGGCATTGCCTCGATCAAACCGACGCAGGGCGTGATACCTCACGCAGCAAGCATCCCCCTAGAGGACGAAGCCATCAGCTTTCAACTGATGAACAGCGAAGGTCCCATGGCACGCCGCGTCGCGGACGTCCGGCTCGGCTTCAACGTCATGCGCGGGCAGCACCCGCGCGATCCGCACAGCGTGAGCGGCGAACAGACGGTGCTTGATCGACCACTTCGGATTGCCCTGATGGCCACGCCGCCCGGCGGCGATACCGACCCGCGGATCACCGAGATCACGCGGGCAGCCGGCGGCGCCCTCGAAGCTGCCGGTTGCACAGTCACCCAGGCCTTGCCGCCGAGCATGGAAGCGGTGATTGAACTGTGGACTGCATTGCTGGATAACGACATTGCCCTGGCCCTGCCCGCACTGGCGCCGATGCTCTCGGCCGATGCGCTCACCTTTATCGAGGATTTTCGCCAGGGCCAGGCCACGCCCAGCGTCGAGCACTATGCGAAAACGCTGTCGGAGCGCGTGGGGATGGCGCGCAGATGGGCTGAGTTCTTTGCCGATTACGATCTGCTGCTGTCACCGACCTGGACGCAACTGCCCTACAGAATCGGATGGGATATTGCCGAAGCCGGTCGCGCGCTCAAGACCATGCAACAGGCACGCTGTGTTTTGCCCGGCAATGCGCTGGGTCTGCCCTCGGCCTGCGTCCCCGCGGGTCTGGTCGACGGCCTGCCGGTCGGCGTCCTGCTGACGGGCGCCCGATTCAGCGATCTGACTTGTCTGCAAGCCGCAGAGAAAATAGAAGCCCAACTTGGTCTCGAAACACCCATCGAACCGCGCTGATCAAAGCCGCATGACTCTCGATTCGGCGCTTCAAGTGCCGGGTCCATGCGGGTGTCCGGACTTGGCGGCTCGCCGAACCCCGCATGCACCCCTGGTGCGGGCTACACCAGCAGCACGACCTTGCCAGTGACCTTGCGATCCATCATGTCCTTCAGGGCCTGAGCGCCCTCCGACAGCGGATATTCCTTGGACACCAGCGGCTTGAGCCGGCCTTCTGCAAACCACTGATAGAGCTGCCGCACATTGTCGGCCTGTGCCTCCGGCTCGCGTTGAATAAAGCCTCCCCAGAAAACACCCATGGAGGAAGCGCCCTTGAGGAGCAGGCGATTCAGTGCGATTTCCGGAATTGGTCCAGAAGCAAAACCAACTACCAGATGACGACCCTTCCAGTTGATACAGGAGAAGGAATCTTGTGCGTACTGCCCGCCAACCGGGTCAAAAATTACATCGGCTCCCTGCCCGCCAGTCAGTTTCTTGACCTGCTCCTTGAGTGAGCCATCAGAATAGTTAATCAACTCGTCGGCGCCCTGAGCCTTGCACACGGCCAGCTTTTCGTCCGAGCCGGCGGCGGCAATGACGCGGGCGCCCATGATTTTTCCGAGTTGGACGGCGCCCAGCCCCACACCACCGGATGCGCCCAATACCAGCAAAGTCTCCCCGGCCCGCAGCTGGGCGCGATCTTTGAGTGCGTGCATCACGGTGCCGTAGACCAGATGGAATCCCGCTGCTATGGCTGAGCTCATGCCCTCCGGCACCGCCACACAGGCGGCCGCAGGCGCAATGCATTCTTCGGCAAATCCGCCCTGCATGGTCAGTGCCGCAACACGATCACCAAGCTTGGGCGTGCTGACCGCCGCGCCGACTTCAACGACCGTTCCACAGACTTCACCGCCTGGCGCAAAGGGCGGCGTGCCCCTGAATTGATATTTATTCTGAATGATCAGAACGTCGGGAAAATTAACCCCGGCCGCCTCGACCTTGATACGCACTTCGTTCGCGCCCGGCCTGGGCAATGCAAGCTCTTCAAAGGAGAGCTTGTCAGGCAAGCCAAATTCTTTACAGACGATTGCTTTCATAGTCAGTGTGTACCTTGAATGATTTACCAGGGGTAGAAAGGAGGCATGCTCGACGCGCTGGACTTGAACTCTGGCGAGCGTTTTTCAAGAAAGGCCCGAACCCCTTCCTTGCCATCTCCCATGCTGGTGTAAAACATGGCCAGCGAATCGATGCGATGTGCTTCCAGCGGATGCGGCTGCGCCGAATTGCGATACATCATCTGCCGCGTCAAGGCGATGGCCACGGCAGATTTTCCGTCAACGAACTTGCGCGCCAATTTGTACGCTGCCGGCA
Source organism: Panacagrimonas sp. (assembly GCA_041635265.1). Taxonomy (GTDB): domain Bacteria; phylum Pseudomonadota; class Gammaproteobacteria; order Nevskiales; family Nevskiaceae; genus Panacagrimonas. Next base: position 4,243 of record JBFJJV010000073.1, on the reverse strand, counting down.
GCAACTCATCAGGCGCATGAACAGATTTGACCAGCCCCCCTTCTTTGGCCGTCTGCGCATCCAGAATTTCCGCAGAGTAAGTCCATTCCAGTGCGGTCTGAATGCCCACGATGCGTGGCAGGAACCAGCTTGAACAGGCTTCGGGCACGATGCCGAGCTTGCCGAATACAAAGCCGATTCGTGCCTTATCCGAGGCCAGACGAAAATCCATGGCCAGAGTCATGGTGGCGCCGATGCCCACTGCGGCGCCGTTGATCGCGGCGATGACGGGCTTGGTGCAAGCAAAAATCGCCAGCGTGACCCTTCCTCCGGTGTCGCGGACGCCGGCTATCATCTCGGGATCATGCAAGCGCCGTGACATGTCGTCCACCGTCGGCTTGAGCGTCTCGTTGAGTCCGAACACATTGCCCGGCGTCGATAAATCCATGCCGGCACAGAAGGCCTTGCCACTGCCGCTGACGACGATGGCCCTGACCGCATCATCGGCACTGGCGCGCCCGAAAGCGGCGACCAGTTCATCGGCCATCTCGACCGTGAATGCATTGAGTTGATCGGGGCGATTCAGGCGCAGAGTGAGAATACCGTCGTCTATCTGCCAATCGAGCGTGTTGTATTGCATGGTTTAAGGCATAGGGTTCAATGGGCCGCACATTGTGCGTGAGGCAGGTCGTCCGGGGCCAGATTCAGACCCGGCAAGTGGGTCGCTCGATGATCCGAAGCGCTTCAATATTTGATGCTGCATCCATACGGCTTAGACAGGGGTACCGATATCGCTTCTCCAGCCAGCGCCTGGGTCAGCGCCGCGCGAACATAGTTCAGGGCTTGCGGGATATCATCCGAGTCAGCACTGGGGACATCGTCGATCGCGCCCATATAGACGAGCTTGCCTTCAGCGTCGATGACGTACATGTGCGGCGTCGTGCTTGCACCATAGGCGCGGCCAATATCGCCACTCTCATCCAGAAGCATGGCGGTGCTGGACGTGCCATGGTCTGCTGCGAATTTCCGCGCTGCGGCGGCATCGACATGACCCGGCTTGCCCACGGCGGAGGAGAAGACGGTGAGCCAGACCACGTCGCGCTGGCGCATCTCCTTTTGCAAAGTCTGCATATTTCGGCCCTGATAATGCTTTTGCACAAAGGGGCACAGTTCATTGGTCCATTCAAGCACCACGTATTTGCCCCGGTAATCAGCCAGATTGAGGCGTTCACCGCTCTGCGTGTACGCGTCGATCAGGGGAACAGGTTCCCCGATTTTCAGTCCCGCCAGCACCGGGGTGCTGAGCAAAAACGAAGCCAACATCGCCAGACCAAAGCCTCGAATCACTTTTTCTCTCACTGAAATCATGCTCTCCCCGTTTGTACTTGATGAAAATTTGAAACTTCTTCTATTCGAACGCCGAGATCAGGATGTCCGCCGTCAGGATTTGCGGCAATACAAGCGGTTCAGCACCGTCACGTGAGGCCAAATACAGTGGCACGCCGCTGCGGCCGTACCGGGCCAGCGTTGCCGTGATCGCCGGGTCCGCCCGCGTCCAGTCTGCGACCAGCAGGACGACATCGTGGCGACGAAACAGATCGCGTACTTTTTCCGATCGCAGGGCGGCGCGTTCATTGATCTTGCAGGTCAGACACCAGTCCGCAGTGAAGTCGACGAAGACAGATCGGCCCTGTGCTCTCAATGCTTCGAAACGCGCATCGCTATAGGGCTGCCAACCCTGAGCCAGATTCTGTACTTTGTCCGTGCCGACTTTCATCGAGGGGTGAAAGCTCAGTGCGATGGCCGCGAACAGCGCCAGCATGGCAAGACCCTGCCCAATGCCGCTGCGCGCGCGCGCGAAACCCCAGACCGCGATGGCGACCAGCACCAGGCCGATCATGGCGATGGCCATGCCATCCCGATCAGTCAAACCTCCCAGAACCCAGATCAACCACACCGCCGTCAGATACAGCGGGAAAGCCATGAGCTGCTTGAAGGTCTCCATCCAGACGCCTGGCTTGGGCAGCACTGCGGCCAGTGCCGGAATGAAGCCGATCAGCAGGAAAGGCAGTGCCAGGCCCAAACCCAGTGCGGCAAACACGAGCAGAGCGACCGGCGTTGTCTGGATCAGCGCGAAGCCCAGCGCGGTCGCCATAAACGGGGCGGAACAGGGGGTGGCGACCACCACCGCAAGCGCGCCGGTAAAGAAGGATCCGGTCAGGCCCGGTTTGGACGCCAGATTCTGCCCAACCCCCATCCAGCGACTACCGAAATTTGCAAGGCCTGAGAGCGAAAGCCCCATGGCAAAGATCACCACGGTCAAGGCGAAGACGATTGCAGGCGACTGCAGCTGGAAACCCCATCCCAGCGCCTGCCCGCCCGTTCTCAGGCCAATCAGCACTGCGGCGACAAGCAGAAAAGTAGTGATGACGCCGACGGTGTAACTCAGGGCGTGCGCCTGCCTGTGGCCAAGGGACTCGCCGCGCGCATTCATCACCGACAGCGCCTTGATGGCCAGCACCGGGAACACGCAGGGCATGAGGTTGAGAATAAGACCGCCGAGCAGGGCAAACAACAGAATCAGGGGCAACGTCTGCTCGCTCGTCGGCACGATACTTCTTTGCGTCGCCGCTCGGTCGATCGGCTTGAGTTCGGCCTGCGCCTCGGCTTTGGTGTTTTCCTTCGCGAGTGGGACCGGATCGACCGTCCCCGCCTGTGCTCGTAGCTGGAAGGCACGCGCCGGTTGATTCTCCTCATGCACCACCAACACGCCTTCAAGCGGTTCCGGTGGGGATTCGAAATAGGCCGAGAGCTGCTGGCTGAGGCGCAGTCCTTTTTCCGAATCCACTTCAATCCGCTGCGCTGCCGCATGCATCAGCAGATCATTGGCCAGCGGGAAGAACTCGAATCGGCTGTTTCGCGAAAACTGTGCGCCACCGATGTGCAAAGAAAAATCGCCGTCTGCAATGGTGTAGGCCGCCTCCCACTCCGGCGCCGCCAGCGGAATCTGCGATCGCGATCTGGCAAACGCGGACTGCCAGGCAGCCTGCGGTTGAGGCGGCGCGTCCACCACGTTGACATCGAGCGATAAATCAGCTTCGCCCGGAATACAAATATCTTTGCAAACCAACCACTTGGCCTTTGCCCTCAGGGTTTTAAGACCGGTGTCGGCGACCTGAATCGGGATCAGGTGCAGGGTTTCCTCCGAATAGCCGTAATTGGTCAATTCACCCAGAGACTCCTGATGCGGATAGGGCCATTGCATGGCGCCTGCGCTCATGCCCGACGGCAATTGCCACTCGATCTGGGTGGGGATGCCTGAATCACCCGGATTGCGCCAATACACATGCCAACCCGGCTGTGGCCGCAACTTGAGCGCCACCCAGTTGTCGAAAAGACCTGGGCGGAAGGACTCATTTTCTGCGATGAGCTCTGCTTCGACCTCATCGGTCTTCACCGGTTTTGCGTCGCTCAGACCCGGGAAGCAGACGACCAGGGCCAGAAGTAGATGCCAGTAATTCATTAGAAGCCTAAGGTAGGGGCCAGGATATGACCCTAGATCAAATTTTCAGTTCCAGCGTGACGCTAACGGTCCGCGCACTTGCGCTGCTCATCGCGGTGTTTTCGGTGATGCCCGTGGTGCAAGCCAGCGACGCCATCCGCTGCGGCTCGCGCCTCGTTACGGTCGAGTCACGCGCCGCCGACATTCTAGCGGCCTGCGGCGAACCTGACTTTCGTGACGTGCAGTCATATGGCGGGCTGGGCCTGCCTGATGAAATCGCTGAATCAGAACGCTGGACCTACAATTTCGGCAGTAACAAGCTGCTGCAGGTGCTGCATCTGCGCAACGGTCGCCTCAGCAAGATCGAAACCGGGGGCTATGGCTTTCCCAAGGCTGAAGCTGGGGACTGCTCCGCGAGCTTCATTGTGGAGGGCCTGTCCAAGTATCGACTGCTGGAAACTTGTGGAGAACCTTTGACGCGCCGTGATATCGGTTATGTCACCACGCTTCGCCCGACTTACCGCCAAAACTTTGGCGGCATCTCGCAGTCACACGGTCATTACGCGCTTGAGGTCTATCGCGAAGAATGGGTTTACAACTTCGGTAGCCGTCGCTTCTTGCGGATCGTGATCCTTGAAGACGGCGTGGTAGCTGATGTACAAAACGGCGGTCGCGGCTTCAATCCACGCTGATCGCGCAAGGTATCTGAGCCCTCCACCCATCATCGCACTGGTGAAAAATCGAATCGATTAGGCCTGCGTT
>JBFJJV010000072.1:0-14939 GCA_041635265.1 Panacagrimonas sp. | reverse complement strand
GGAGCGCACTTCAAGGGAACCCGGATTCAGACAAGCGATGAAGTCAGCACCACCGCGATCCGGAGACGGTTGGTTGAATAAACGTTCATACAGACGCACCTCTGCCTGCACAGCATGGGTCGCGGACACCCAGTGAATGACGCCCCTCGGTTTTATGCCATCAGCGGGGTCACCACCAAGCGTCTCGGGCTCATAGCTGCAACGCACTTCAGTGATGTTCCCTGAAGCATCCTTGATGCATTGCTCAGCAACGATGACATAGGCATTGCGCAGACGGACCTTCTTGCCGAGCACCAGACGCTTGTACTTCTTATTGGCTTCCTCGCGAAAATCTTCCCGTTCTATCCACAGCTCTCGGGAGAAAGGTAGCGTCCGCTGCAGAAGGTCATCCCGACTGGGGTGGCCCGCCGCCGGAAATGTTTCGATCCGATCTTCAGGGTAATTGCTGATCACCAGCTTCAAGGGGTCGATCACACACATCGCACGTGATGCATTCGTATTTAGATCTTCTCGCACGACATGCTCCAGCATCGCGAAGTCCACCGTTCCTGCAGCTGCACGACTGACACCCGTCATTTCGCAAAACTTGCGGATTGATCCTGCTGGCACGCCCCGTCGTCTCATACCCTGGATGGTCGGCATGCGCGGGTCGTCCCAGCCAGAGACCCTGCCTTCATCCACCAACTGCTTAAGCTTTCGCTTACTGGTAATGGTGTAGCTCAGATTCAATCGCGAAAATTCATATTGCCTTGGCCTGGACGGTAGCGGCAGCTGATCAATGAACCACTCATACAAGGGCCGATGATCGTCAAACTCGAGCGTGCAGATCGAATGAGTCACACCGTCGATCGCATCAGACTGTCCCTGTGCGAAATCGTAAGACGGGTATATACACCAAGCATCACCTGTCTGATGGTGTCGCGCCTTGCGAATGCGATACATGATCGGATCACGCATGTTCATATTTGGCGAGGCCATATCAATCTTGGCGCGCAGCGTGCAACTGCCCTCGTCCAAGGTTCCGGACTTCATCTTCTTGAACAGTCCCAGATTTTCTTCAACACTGCGATCCCGGTACGGACTGTTCTTGCCAGCTTCAGTCAGCGTACCGCGGTTTTTACGGGACTGCTCCGGAGACTGATCATCGACATAAGCCAGGCCCTGCTCGATCAGGTACACCGCCCAATCATGTAGCTGTTGAAAGTAGTTGGAGGCATGCCGCACCTCGCCGGGCCAGTCAAAACCCAACCAGCGCACGTCCTCCAGAATCGCATCGATAAAGTCCTGACTTTCCTTATCCGGATTAGTGTCATCCAAGCGCAAGTAACAAACACCAGAAAATCGTTGCGCCAGTCCAAAATTCAGGCAGATCGACTTGGCATGCCCAATATGGAGAAAGCCATTGGGCTCAGGCGGGAAGCGCGTCACGATTCCGTCACGGTACTCGCCGGCAGCAATCTGCTCCTGGATCAGGTTTCGTAGAAAATTAGTTTGGGATTCTGACACGCTGATTTCCATCCGCAGGACAACAATGAACTGAGCGCGCGGAGTATAGCGGCTTGAATTTCTGTCATCAGGGCCACTTTATTTGGAAATGAGGCGCTGCCAATACGTACAGGCTGGACGGAACCGCTACGCTTGGCACCCATGACCTCAATATCCCCGGAGACGTCTGATCCGGCACATCGGTGCCGGGACAAAGCAAAAACCCACCCGGGAGAAAGAAAAGAGACATACGCGGCGACTCGAGATTCGGATTCCAAACGACCTATTCGGAGATATTTGTGCCCTTATAGGCCCAACAAGGCACTGGAAATGGCTTGAATCCGCCGCGATTCATTCAAGTCATGCGAGAATAAACCGTCAGTCATCGGGAGAGAAACGCGATGAAATCCGCGTCTATGAAGTATGTGGGCAGGACTCTGCTCGCGCTGGTCGTCATGCTGACCAGCGCTGTTACTCAAGCTCAAAATTCCTATTACGATCCGATTGAAGATGTCATGGTCCCCATCATCATCGAGCCGCCACCACCCTACCCCTCTGAGAAAAATTCGCTATCTCAGAGACCAGATCAACGTTCTTTCTCCCTGAAAATTCGCTTTGGGCGCGTCGTCAGCGGGCCGACCGAACTCTCAGTGAATCATGGCGCTGATATCGTCCTGACGCTGGAATCTCAATACGCGACCTCAGTTCGGATCGATGGCTATGAGCTGCAGCTTGGTTTGCCTGCGGGCCACCCTGTCGTGTTGCGCTTCAACGCCCAGCGCCCCGGACGCTTTGTAATTCGCGAAGACAACTCTGCCTATGCCATGGCTGTGCTTGAGGTTGGCCCACCTCCGCCCAGTTCCTCACGGCAAGCGGGAGAGGCACCAGCACCCGACGCGCCCGCGCAGCCGAGACCCATTCCGCTCTACTAGAGCGTCTATTCCGCCGAACGAGTCTCAGGAAGCTCGGCTAGTACTGGAACAGCCCAAATAGCTGGCGTAAATAGGTTGAAACTGCCTCCTCTTCATCCTCGCTCAAGCCAGCACGCAAGGCATCATCCGTGAAATAACGTTTAGCATAGCTTTCGTTTACCGGCTTTTCGCCAAGAGGACACTCTGTGCAGCCGAGTTTGACCAAATAGACTTCGCGGCCATAGTTATACAAGCCGTGATCAGGCAGGGGATTTCTTGTACTGCGCTTATCTCGGCCATCTGGAGACGGGGTGCTCGGATTTGGGCGCGGAACAATCGAACCCTGCGCGGCGGCTTCCAACGCAAAAATAGATATTGAGACTGCTGTCAGCCAGAAAATTAATGTGTTACGCAATGTTGTCTCCTTGAATCAATTGCGGTTGTGCTGCTCCCTCAGCGACTAAATTATCGTTTAAATATTTCACCCGATGAGTGAGTCTGCCCTATGGGAGTGGCTCACTGCGAACCTCAAGCCGATCATCCAGCGGAAAGACTGTGCCCCACTGCTTGCAGCTAGGACAATGCCAGAACAGTTGTGCCGGCGTCATGCCGCAACTCTGACACTGGTAGCGCGTGCGTGAGCGGCTCAGTGTCATGACGGCATCGCGCATCGCGGCAGACGCCCGACTGAAGGTGTCAGAACCTTCACTGGACTCAATTCCTGCGATCTGCTCCAGCACACTCCAATTAGGTCGATCCTTGAACGCATCCAGCAGGTACTCAGAAGCCGACATGTCGGACTCACGAAGCAGTTCTGCGCGCACGACATCGGCTGCACCGATCCGTTGCTCTTCGGGTAAATCATCCAGCCAATTTACGAAATACTCCGGCCGACCCCAGTCGCGGCAGCATTCCCATAGCGGTCGGACGATCTCAGGCAACAAGCGAGGCTCGTCCTCGGCCGTCCTGGCGTAGGCATCGGTCGCCGCAGACCAGCACTTGGACTGGTGGGCCATGCGTGCCTTGAGCAAATTGGCCCTGGCATTATGCTTGTCTGTCGACAGGGCGCGGGCGATCATCGCCGCCGCAACATCTGCCCGATTACTGCGCTGAGCCTCCTCGGCCAACTCGCACTCATATTGCGAGGTGATTGCGTTTCGCGATACGCCGCTCGCCGCTTCCAGGCGACGACTTGCTTCAATAGCTTTGGGCCAATCGCGCGAGTTCTCGAAAATACGCACCACGGCCTCTAGACAGGCCAGCACCTTGAATCCACGATCTGCCAGTGCGGTGTAGATGAACTCTGCTCGGTCCATTACACCAGCCTTGGAATAATCTTCAGCCAGTTCAAACTCAGTGCGATTGCGCTGCTGTGGCGTGAGATTCTCGCGCGTAAGCAATGCCTCGTGGACACGCAGGGCACGATCCACCTGCCCGCGCCGCCTGAACAGATTGCCCAGCGTCAGATGCAGTTCAACCGCCTCCTCCGTCAGTTCCTCGACCCCCAGCAGCGCAGCCACGGCCTGATCAGGATCATCGTTTGCGAGCGTGCTGATGCCGGCCAGGGGACTGGCCGCTTTTCGTGAGGCATGACTGCCGGGCGCGCGCGTGGCCAAGTACCAGCCAAGGGCGGTGCCAAGCGGGAAAAGAATCCAGCCCAGCGTGCTATCAAGCATTCAATTGAAGTCCCGTGCGCGAGCGCAAGTCAAACCGGAGGCGGCAGTTGGGTTGCGCTGGAAGGACCCGTTTCTGGCAAAGCATCTGGGCGCAAGGGAAGATCACGCAGGCTCTTGAGTTCGGCTTCCGATCGATTGACGCGCTTCCTGAGGCTGCGAATTTCGGTCTTCATGCCGAGCATGCGCACAAAACAGATCAGCAGCGTAAGAATGACCGCGAAGAGGAACACCCCAACCAGCAGCACGATCAATGAAATCTCAACCTTGCCGGCCAGAAAATTGAACTCTACCTCGGCGGCGTTGTGGTAGCCGATCGCGGCACCCAGAAACGCAAACCCCAGAACAATAATCAGAATCAGTATTCGCAGCACGCGGTCAGTCCTTCTGGGTCATGGCGGCATTGACGCGCTCACGCATCTCCTTTCCGGGCTTGAAATGGGGCACATGCTTGGCCGGAATGGTGACCGGCTCACCCGTCTTCGGGTTGCGGCCGATCCGGCTCGGGCGATGGTGCAGGGCGAAACTGCCGAAACCCCGGATTTCCACCCGATCCTGTGAAGCCAGCGCCAAACTGATGCGATCGAGCATGTGCTTGACCGCCAGTTCGACGTCTTTCTGCATGAGATGGGTCTGGCGCGCGGCCAGTCGTTCTATTAATTCTGACTTTGTCATGGCACTTCAAGCACTTATGGACAGGGAGACGATAGGCCAAAAAAAAGGGCTGCGCAAGCGCAGCCCTGAATTTTTTCCTAGTGTTTTCGGATGGATACGACCAAATTCGTCAAATTCAGTCCGCTTTACTCGGAATCCGAGTCCGAACCACCGCCCATCTGCTGTTTAAGAAGGTCGCCCAGGCTGGTACTGCCAGTTGAGGCATTGCGGCTGTATTCGGTCACAATTTCCACTTCTTCCTGGATTTCCTTCTCGCGAACGCTGAGGGAAACGATGCGATTCTTGCGATCGACACCGATGAAACGGGCTTCGAGCGTGTCGCCTTCCTTGAGCACCTGACGCGCGTCTTCGACCTTCTCGCGCGACAGATCGTTGGCTTTGATATAGCCCTCGACCGAATTGCCGAGATCGATCACGGCACCTCGCTGTTCAACTACCTTGACCGTACCACTGACAATCGCGCCGCGGGTGTTTTCAGCCATGTACTGGGTGAGCGGATCCTGCTCGGCCTGCTTGATGCCCAGACTGATGCGCTCGCGTGCGGCGTCGATGGCCAGCACTACGGCGTCCACATCCTGTCCTTTGCTGTAGCGACGCACGGCTTCTTCGCCGGAATCGTTCCAGTCCAGATCGGACAGATGCACCAGGCCGTCGATACCACCGTTGAGACCGATAAAGATGCCGAAGTCGGTGATCGATTTGATCTGACCGGCCACCTTGTCGCCCTTCTGGTAGTTCTGAGCAAACTCCTCCCAAGGATTAGGTACGCACTGCTTCATGCCCAGGCTGATGCGGCGGCGCTCTTCATCGATGTCCAGAATCATGACTTCGACTTCTTCGCCAATCACCACAGCCTTGCCGGGATTGATGTTCTTGTTGGTCCAATCCATTTCGGATACGTGGACCAGGCCTTCCACGCCCGGCTCGATTTCCACGAAGGAACCGTAGTCGGTAATGTTGGTGACCTTGCCGAACATGCGGGTCTTTTCCGGGTAGCGGCGAGCAATTTCGACCCAGGGATCGGCGCCCAGCTGCTTGAGACCCAGCGAAACGCGACGACGTTCGCGGTCGTACTTGAGAACCTTGACTTCAATCTCGGTGCCCACTTCGACAACCTCGGAAGGATCCTTGATGCGCTTCCAGGTCATGTCGGTAATGTGCAGCAGGCCGTCGATACCGCCGAGGTCCACAAACGCGCCGTACTCGACAAGGTTCTTGACCACGCCTTTGAGCACCACACCTTCCTGCAGATTCTCCAGCAGGCTGTCACGCTCGGCGCTGTACTCGGCTTCGAGCACTTCGCGGCGGGAGACGACGACATTGTTGCGCAGACGATCGAGCTTGATGACTTTGAACTCGAGCGGCTTGCCTTCCAGATAGGAAGTATCTCGAACCGGGCGCACATCCACGAGTGAACCGGGCAAAAAAGCGCGAACGCTGCCGATATCGACGGTAAAACCACCCTTGACCTTGCCGGTCATGATGCCGATGACGGTTTCCTTGTCCTCGAACGCTGTGTTCAGACGGTCCCAAGTCTTGATGCGTTCTGCTTTTTCCTTGCTGAACTTGGTTTCGCCGAAACCGTCTTCGACGGTTTCCAATGCAACCTCAACTCGATCACCCACATTGATGGACAGTTCGCCATCGACCAGAAATTCTTCGAGGGGAATAACACCTTCGGATTTCAGCCCGGCGTCAACGATGACGACATCGGGTTTGATTTCCAGTACGAAGGCGTTGACGATGGTGCCCGGCTGCATGGACTGGCCAGCGGCCAGACTTTGTTCAAATAGTTCAGCAAAACTTTCGCTCATTAATCACTCACTTCTGGTGCTGCCGCGCGCCGGAGAGGCAGGTTATTTAGTCAAAAGGCCGCTCCGGTACGGCCCTTTTAAATCGCTCATCGCTTCGAATACGAAAAAGACGCCAATCAAGGCGCCTCAGGAACGGCCACGGGTCTTCAGAAGTTCTTCAATCCGTTCAAATACTTGCGACGGATTCATGGAGCTGGTGTCGATCTCGATTGCGTCAGCCGCTGGCACCATAGGTGCCAGAGACCGGGTCCGATCACGCTCATCACGCGCCCGGATCTCCTCGATAAGGTGGGCGAGTCTAACCACCTGACCGCGTGTACTCAACTGTTTCGCCCTTCTTTTTGCCCGTTCCTCCGGGCTCGCGGTCAGAAATAGCTTCAGGCCTGCATCCGGGTAGACCACCGTTCCCATGTCACGGCCATCTGCTATCAGGCCGGGAAGTTGCCGAAAATCGCGTTGCCGATCCAGTAATGCCGCTCTCACGGACGCGGCCGTCGCGATCCGCGATGCCAACCCGCCTGTGCTCTCAGCGCGCACTTCAGCCACCCGCTCGATCCCGTTAACTTTGATCGATTCATCTTCCTCAGTTGTTCCACCGAACTCGATCTCAAGCTGCGGGACCAGGGCCGCGACCGCATCGGTCTGAGCGAGGTCGATCCCGGCACTTCTTGCCGCCAAAGCGACTATCCGGTAGAGCGCACCGCTATCCAGGCGGTGCCAGCCCAGATGTCCGGCAAGCCAGCGAACGACCATGCCCTTGCCCACACCCGAGGGGCCGTCGACGGTAATCACGGGGGCTGCAAGATTCCCAGCCATAAAATTCAGATTCCGATTGCAAAGGATTTAGATCACATCATAGGCCGACCGGCGCACGTCCTGCGCCTGCAATTTCCTATGGCGAGATGGACCGGCGACTGAACCTGCAGTGCAGCTCGCGGACTGAAGCAACGGTCGGACCAACCAGGCCGCAATAAGTCTCGGCGAGCGCGTATTTATCGCGGATGAAGTCCATTACCTTTTCATGCAGCATTCGCTTTTAATCTGGAAAATTGCCCATAGCTTGGCCCGGCAACTTGGTCTTTCATTCCTCGCCTATCCTCCCTTAAACCACTTCATGAATCGAATTGTTGCCGCAGAGTCCCCGGGTCGGCGTACTGCACTGTGGTTTTTTAGCCGCGCCAGCGCAGCACGACGGCGCATTGCCCGACGCATGCGTCGTCACCCGGTGCTGGCTGGAACCCTGCTCGTTGGATGCGGATATGCCCTGATGAATCAGAGCTGGGTACACAGCCTGGAAGTCATGCTGGTCTACAGCCTGGGAGCCTGTTTACTGGCGCTGCTGAGTCAGCACCGAAGTCGGGGCCTGTGGCTGTTCCGCTTCTGGAACATCGCTTTCATGGTTGACCTGGGCGTCAAGGCGTTCATGCTTGCGGTGTACAAGAGTCCTCCAGATGCGCCACAGATCATTGAGGGCCTGTCCAATACTACCAGCGGTGAATCCACCGAGTTTCTACTTAATTACTGGCAGTTAATTGGCAGTTTCACTCTGCAATTGTCGACATTGCTGGGTTTGATGTTCTATGCCACCCGCCCCGCTCCCTGGCGAATATCCAGCAGCCGAAAGGGCGTCCTTGCAGTGTGTCTGGCATTTGCGCTGATGCATCTGAATCCGGCGGTGCGGCGCGCCAATCCCATCGTCTTCTGGACGGTACAGGCGGCAACCATTGAAGAGTTTCGAGCCAATGTCGAAACCCTTCACAGCAAACGCACATTGGCCCGATCGCAGCTGCGGGAGTGGGCGCCGAGTTATCACGGCCCTAAGCAACACACGCTAGGTCTGGTCATTGGTGAAAGCACCAATCGCTGGAACTGGCAAATGTATGGCTATGCGCGTGAAACCTCACCAGAATTGATGAAGCAGGCGGACGAACTACTGATCTTTCGCGACGTCCTGTCTGCCGCTTCCACCACCGTCACATCACTGCGTCATATGCTGACGCCGCGTTCGATCGGCAGTCGGGAAAATGATGAGTCACTTCCCAGTGTGCTCATGCTGGCGCGTGCTGCAGGCTACAAGGTCTTCTGGATCAGCAACCAGCACGATCTCTACATCACGACTCGGTTTGCCGAGGAAGCAGACGTGATGCGACTGCTCAACGAGGGTGGCGCCAACACCGGTATCAATCAGTCACGCAGTCTGGACGAACGGCTACTGCCCGCCTGGCAGGAGGCACTGGATGACCCCGCACCGCTCAAGCTGATCATTGCGCACATGCTCGGTGGTCATGCACATTACGACTTGCGCAGCCCGGCCGATTACGCCTATTTCGAGGACAGCGAGGACGATGTGGATCGCGAACTCACGGCACAAGGACGACCTCAATGGGTCCGCCAGAAACGAGACCAGTATGACGAGGCCATGCGCTATCAGGACGGCGTCATCAGCCAACTTTTAGTTCGCCTGAGAGCCCGTGTCGGCCCTGGAAACTCGGCAGCCTGGCTCTACACTGCAGATCACGGCGAAGAGGTGGGGCATACGCGCAACTTCGCGGGTCACGCGCCAGATGAAGCCGGACAAGTGGTTCCCCTGCTGCTGTGGAGGTCAAATCCCCAACCCGGACCGGACAAGAACACGCTGGAGAACCGGGCTTTTCAGACCGACGTGCTGGACTGGACGCTGCTCGATCTCATGCATATTCAGACGACGCGGACTCCGCCGGATGGAAGCCTGCTCCACGCAGACTACCACCCAAGGCCACGTTTTCTACATGATGGGACACCTTATGTTCCGAGCCAGCTGGAACAGATATCCCGCACGCGGGTGGCCAAAAAGGAACAGACCAAGCTGGCGAGCTTGCCGGAGTGGCTGACACGCGAAGAAAAATAAATTCTGAAACTTGCTTTCTGCAGCTTCAGAGGCCGATATCCAGACCGGCGCGATTCGCGATTTTCGGGAACCCGGGAAACGACGTGTTGACGTTGGCGCAATCCAGAATGCGAATATCGCCGCTGGCTCTCAGGGCCGCCATGGCAAACGACATGGCGATGCGATGATCGCCGTGTGAATGGATCTCGCCGCCATGAATTTGGCCTCCCTGCACGATCGCGCCGTCGGCGGTCCCCACGGCTTCGATGCCCAGGGCGCTGAGCCCATCGACCATGGTTTGAATACGATCCGATTCCTTTACGCGCAGCTCTTCGGCGCCGCTGACCCGCGTTTCTCCTTCTGCGCAGGCCGCGGCAACAAAGATTGCCGGAAATTCATCGATCGCAGAAGCAACCAGGGCAGGATCAACCTCAATGCCCTTAAGCCCCTGTCCGCGCACGCGGATGTCAGCAACGGGCTCGCCACCAAACAGACGTTCATCAAGGAGCTCGATGCTGGCACCCATCGCGCGCAGGATGTGAATCACGCCGGTGCGGGTGGGATTGACGCCAATGTCTTTGAGCAGGACATCGGACCCCGGACAGATTGCAGCGCCGACGATAAAAAACGCAGCAGACGAGATATCCGCCGGCACCGGTATGGGCGCCGCCTGCAGGACCTGCCCAGACTTGAGCACTGCTCGCCCCGGCGAGGACTCGACCTCGACCCCGAAGGCGCGCAGCATGCGCTCGGTATGATCGCGCGAGGTCTCGGGCTCGATGACCTCGGTCTGGCCATCGGCATAAAGACCGGCGAGAAGAATGCAGCTCTTGACCTGTGCGCTGGCAATCTTCGAGACGTGGCGAATGCCCCTGAGCGCAGGTACCGGATAAACGTGCAAGGGCGCGCAGCCCTCATTGGAAGCGATGCGGGCGCCCATTTTTGCCAGGGGATCGGTGACCCGTCGCATGGGCCGCCGCGATAGCGAATGGTCGCCCATGAGCACGGAATCAAATTTCTGCGCTGCCAACAGGCCGGTCATCAGACGCATGGACGTGCCGGAATTACCCAGATCCAGCGCCTGCGCCGGTGCGGACAGACCGTGCAGCCCCACCCCGTCGACGCGCAAACCGGTCTGTGACACGCGTTCAATCCGAACGCCCATGGCCTGAAAGGCCTTCATGGTACACAGACAGTCCTCACCATCGAGAAAACCACTGACTTCGCTGCTGCCCTGCGCAAGCGAGCCAAGCATGATCGAACGATGGGAAATGGACTTGTCGCCAGGGACACGCACGCTGCCCTGCAGCCTACCGCCGGGGCGCACCGTCCAATCCATGCGCGGTGCCGCAGAATCACTCATTCAATTTGCCCCAGGTGCTTTTCGCGGACCGAACGTGCTCGCACAAAACGTTGTTTCAGTGCATCCCACTGATCGCCCTTCATCAGAGATAGCATCTCCTGCAACTCACCAATCTGCTTCTCCAACAGACGCGTCACTTCGCTGCCATTGGCGCGAACGATGTCGTGCCACATCTCTGGACTGGAACTGGCAATGCGGGTGAAATCACGAAAGCCGCCACCGGCGTTCGGGAAAATTTCCTCCGCTGTTTCCAAGCGCGACAGCATATCGACGAAGGCATAGGCCAGGACATGCGGAAGATGCGAGGTCGCCGCAAAAATGGCGTCGTGCCGCGCCGCACCCATTTCGACAACGCGGCAGCCCACCGACTCCCACATGAGTCGAATCCGCTTCAGAGCCTCCGCGTCCTGTCGGGGGTGCGGTGTCAGCACCACGCGACGCCCATGAAACAGATCCAGGCGCGAGGCAGAAATTCCGCTTTTTTCCGTCCCCGCGATCGGATGGCCCGCCACGAACTGCGGGGGCAATTCGCCGAAAACTTTTTCCACGTCGCGCAGTACTGAAGACTTGGTACTGCCGACGTCCGTCAGGATGGCCTGGGTTTGCAGGGCATCGCGGATGGACTGAAATGCTTCCGCAGTATGCAGAACCGGCACAGCGACAATAATTCGATCCGCATCAATCACCGCTTGTGCGGCGCTGCTCGCCGCACTGTGAAGAATATTCATCTCCAAGCCGCGCTGGCCTTGTGCCGGATCCGGATCGAAGCCAGTGATATGCAGATGGGGATCCGCCTCGCGCAGCGCCCGCGCTAACGAACCGCCAATCAGGCCCAAGCCGATAATCGCGGTCCGGCTCACTGCGCCAAGACATCCTTGAGAGTGTTCAGAAAGCGGCTGTTATCGCTCTCCGAACCCACCGTGACGCGCAGGTACTCCGGCAGATCATAGGATCCCATGGGGCGCACGATCAGGCCGGCCTCGAGCAAGCCCTGATGAATTGGCTTGGCGTCACGACCGAAACCGATACTCACGAAGTTCGCTTGCGATGGAATGCAGCTCAGACCCATTGCCGACAGCTGCTTGACCATTCGCGCGCGCTCGCGCGTGTTGAGCTCGACCGAGCTGCGCACGAAGGCCTGATCGTCCAGTGCCAGTTCGCCCGCCAGCAGAGCCAGACTGTTGTTGTTGAAGGGCTGACGTACGCGATTGAGCAGATCAGCGACTGTCGGGTGCGACAAACTGTAGCCCACACGCAGACTGGCCAATCCGTAGATTTTGGAAAAAGTGCGGGTTACCACCAGATTTGGAAACCGCTCCAGCCAGGGACGTGCGTCAGGACGAAGCGCGGGGTCCTGATAATCCCAGTAAGCCTCGTCGAGCACCACGATGACGTGCGGTGGAACCGATTCCAGGAATTCGAGAATGTCGTCCGGCGTGTTCCAGGTCCCGGTTGGATTATTCGGATTGGCAACAAAGACCAGGCTCACGTCGTGACGTGTCCTCAGGACTTCCGCGAACTTTTTCAAGTCATGACCATAGGGCATGGCGTGCTCTGCCGGGTAGGCCGGAACCTGCACCGCATCGGCGCCTTGCGCCTGAGTGGCCAGCGCATACACCGCGAAGGCGTAGTCGGAGTACATCACCGCGCGACCCGGCCCGGCATAGACGCGCGCCAGAAATTCCAGCAGATCGTTCGAGCCGTTGCCGAGCGTGATGCGTTCCGGCTCGATGTCGTGATAAGCGGCAATTTTCTGCTTCAGGCGAAATCCGCTGCCGTCTGGATAGAGCGCAAGATTCTGCTGGAGCACATTGGCTGCCAGCGCCTCGCGCACGCGCGGGCTCGCGCCCAGAGGATTCTCGTTGGAGGCCATCTTGATGACGTCGGCCAGGCCCAGCTTGCGCTGTAACTCCTCTATCGGCATTCCAGGGGAATAAGCCTGAATGCCGAGAATACCGCCCAGGGCATTGCGCGTCAGTTCGGAGGATTTGGGCAAGTTAATCACATCACAGCCTTGGGGTAGGAACCCAGTATTTTGAAGAAAGCAGCATTATTGCGGACCGCATCCAGTACCAGTTTGATGGCAGGATCGTGTGCGTGGCCGCCGAAATCGATAAAAAAGTAGTAGTCCGGCACTGGCGACCCCGCGACCGGCCGCGATTCGATGCGCGTCATGTCGATGGCGGCATCTGCCAGCGGTCGGAGCAAACTGAACAGCGCGCCCGGCTGGTTGCGATGGGCGGTGGCCACGAACGAGGTGATATCCATGCCGGTCATGCCCGGGTCCTGCTTTCCGATAATCAAAAAGCGGGTGGTATTACCCGGATCGTCCTCGATATTTGAGGCCAGAATGTTCAAGTCATACAGGCGCGCTGCAGGTAAACCTGCAATCGCCGCCCCGCCCTGCTCCGCTGCAATCCGCGCTGCCTCTCCATTGCTGGAAACAGTCTCGCGCTCAACCTTGGGCATACGGGTATCCAGCCATTTGCGTGTCTGAGCAAATGACTGCGGATGGCCATAGACCGTCTTCACGTCCTTGAGATCAGAGCTGCGGGACAGCAGATGATGATGAACCGGCAGCATCACTTCGCCACAGATGCGCAGCTTGGTGTGTACCAGAGCATCGAGCGTATGGGTCACCACGCCCCCAATCGAATTCTCAACCGGCACCAAGCCGTAATCCGCTGCACCGGAGTCTACGTCGCGAAAAATTTCATCCACGGCACCAAGGGGTCTAGCGGTCACGGCTTCGCCAAAATGCTTCAAGGCTGCGGCCTGTGTGTATGTGCCTTCGGGACCGAGATAGGCAACCGTCAGCGGTGATTCCAGCGACAGGCAGGCCGACATGATCTCCCGCATCAGACGCGCAATGACTTCATCGGTGAGCGGGCCGCCGTCTTCGGCATGATTGCGTTCGATGGCGGCACGCAGCACGTCGGCCTCTCGCGAGGGCCGATAATGATCACCGGTATCCCCCTGCTTAAGCTTGATCCGAGCGACTTCCTGCGCAATGCGCGCGCGCTGTGAAATGAGCCGCTGGATTTCCATATCCAGAGCATCAATTTTTTCGCGAGCTTCTACGAGGGTTTTCATGGCAAATAGATAAATTCTTTTACGAGCGTCCGGAATCATTTTCTGCTCAAGCCAGCATTGTAAGACGCGAAGCGCCCAAGCTCCTAGCCGGGGCTTCCCACTGGATCACCAGGTCTGGCCGGCTCCGACTGCCGGGCCTCAGGCGATACAAGATTCCGGATTCTCTAGTCTTGAGCTCAGGCTCATATCCGCTGCGTCGCGGTCGATCCGCTTCCCGCAGGTGCGTCCCGCCCCCTCTCTTTCCATTCCGCTGGCGTCAGAACCGCCCACGGTCAGCCCGTCTTTATCGTGACGCCATTGATCACAAAAGCGCAGGAAAGCAGTAATCATCACTCGAGCAGCCGGCATTGCGAACTCTTCAGGGCTTTCCCATCTCACTCTGGGCGCTGAACCGGATGATCGTGTCCGTACCGATGGCTCTCTCCAGGACGAAACTGAACGCCAGAAATTACAGGCAATAAGTGGCGGCGGCAGATCTCAGGTCGTTGGCGAAGCTGATTCAGGCGGCGTTTTCAGCGGGCCGCGATCATCCTGACTTTCAGCACACCATCAATCCGCACTATGTCATCGAGCACCGCCTGCGGCACCTCGGAATCCACGTCGGTCAGAGTGTAGGCAATGTCACCGCGAGATTTGTTGAGCAGATCTGCAATATTCAGGGAGTGATTGGCCAGCACGGTTGATATCTGGCCCACCATGTTGGGGACATTCGCATTTGCGATGCACAAGCGGGTTTTGCCGGAGAGCAGCGGCATGACGGCTTCAGGAAAATTGACTGAATTACTGATGTTGCCGTTTTCGAGAAAATCCCGCAGTTGGCTTGCCACCATGACAGCACAGTTGTCTTCTGCCTCCTTGGTCGATGCACCGAGGTGAGGTGTCGCAATCACGCGCGGGTGATCTTTCAGAAGCGGGGTTGGAAAATCACACACGTAAGCGTGCAGAGTGCCTGAATCAAGGGCGGCGAGCGCGGCCTTTTCGTCGACGATGGCATCGCGAGCAAAATTCAGAATCACGCCATTGGGCTTCATGAGGCTCAGCCGCTCGGCATTAATCAGG
>JBFJJV010000071.1:0-15081 GCA_041635265.1 Panacagrimonas sp. | reverse complement strand
TGACCTGAGGGCTGATTTTCGGACCATTTGAATCTTAAGATTCGGGCTCCCGCAAAGCGAGGAGCACATGAAGAAAGCCCGATTTACTGATGAGCAGATGGTTCGGATCCTACGGGAGGCCGATCACAGTCCGGTCGCGACGGTCGCCAAGAAGCACGGCGTGTCCGAGCCCACGATCTACGCTTGGCGGAAGCGCTTCGGCAGCCTCGATGCCATGGACGTCAAACGGCTCAAGGCCTCCGAGGCTGAGAATGCCAGGCTGAAGAAGCTGTTGGCCGAGCGAGACCTGGAGATTGATGTTCTCAAGGAGATCGCCCGGGGAAAATTCTAAGCGCGCCTGATCGTCGCAAGGCCGTGGTCCACGCGGTGGATCGCGGCCTGTCTCAGCGACGGGCCTGCGCGCTGATGGCCACCGCCCGATCTAGTTTGTTTTACCAAGCCACGATGCCCGAGAAGGACGCTTCCATCATTGCCGCCATGAAGAGGCTATCTGCTTTGTATCCCCGCTACGGCCACCGCCGCATCCTGATCTTCCTGCGCCGGGAAGGCTTTGAGATGAGTCCAGATCGCTGCCAGCGCATCTGGCAGCAAGCGGGTCTGCAGGTGCCTAGAAAGCGGCCTCGTCGTCGTGCCGCCATCGCACGGCCCAGGCCACTGCCGCCGGACTCCAGGAATCACGTCTGGGCTTACGACTTCGTTTTCGATGCTTGTGCCAATGGCCAGCAGCTCAAGTGCTTGACCGTCGTCGACGAGTACACGCGAGAGTGCCTGGCCATTGATGTGGCTGGTTCCATCCGAAGCGGCCGTGTGATCGAAGTGCTGAGCCGACTTGTCAGCCTCCACGGTACACCGCGTTACATGAGATCAGACAATGGCCCGGAGTTCGTTTCCAAGGCGATTCTCGAGTGGATCATCCAATCCGGGATTCGTACTGCTCACATCGATCCAGGCAAACCTTGGCAGAATGGCACCGACGAATCGTTCAATGGCAAGTTTCGCGACGAGTGTCTGTCACTGGAATGGTTTCGATCAAGACAGGAAGCCAAGATCATCATCGAATCCTGGCGACAGCACTACAACACCGTCCGTCCGCATTCGAGCCTCGACTACCTGACACCCCACGAGTTCAAAGCAACGCTACAACCACTTACCCACCCAAGAGTCCGTTTCTAGTTTCTCCTGGTCCGAAAAAAGCCCTCAGGTCAGGGGGACTGGAGCGATTTCCATTTATCCGATCGGCAATATCCGATACGACAGCTTCAATCTCCTCTGTCGAGTGACAAATCACGTTGCAGGCGCACAACACCATCGGGTTGTCACCTGTAGGTAGGGCCACGCGGTCGTCCGTCTTGAATCCCACGCAGATTTTACCGAGCGCAGATGCGAAGCCGAGTTCCACGGCGACTCCCTCATCCACTCCCCTGCCATCGAGAACGGCCACTACGACATGAGCCTCGCGAATGGCTTGGGTGTCTGCGTCGAAAACAATTCTACGCGCCTCATTGATGTCAATGCCTTCTTTCGATACCAAGTCCTTTAAGAGCTGCCCATCTCGCTGAGGAAGAAATACCCTGCAGAATCTACTCAACCGTGCAGCCAACTTTTCATTGAACCGACGTTCTATCGGATTAAATAGAGGCGCAGCGACATACAATCGCGGTTGATTTTCGGCCTGCTCAGTCATCACGGGGGCCAAGCAATTCCGTCATAAGATCTTGCATGTTTGCCGCATCGTATGCTTCCAGGAGAACCTTGCGAACGACTTCCTTCGCGGCTTGTTCAGCCGATATCGCTCCGTTGTCAAGGATGATGCTGGGCCGATAAAGTTTTCTCAATGCTGCTGACTGCTTTTGAAGGTAGTCGCTGCCGCCGGCACTAGTCGGGTCACGGCCCCTAGCTAAGTTTCTGGTCACTAGCACCTCGCCATCAGCGCTAACAAATATTATTTGCCCTGGAGCAAGAGCTTTATGCCGGGAAACTTGTTGTTGTAGCTCCTTAGTTTTTTCCCTGATTTCGTCATCGTTTTTGGAAAATGCAACATAGTCGAAAGGCGCGCGGTCCATGAAATGAAAACCGGGACCCGCTGCGTCAAACCGGCGATTCTTCTCTTTAAGTTCGCTGTACAAAAATTGGCCGACCTGTTCCGCTTCTTCTTCTGTCAGGGAATCTGAAGATTTGTACATGACCTGAGGGGGAGGCTTTGTCCACTCCTCCAAAGTCTCGAAACAGCGTAGGTGTTCGATAAGGGTCGACTTCCCCCCAGCAACTGGCCCAACGATGTAGTAGCGAAATATTGACCTACGATCTGGCGCCATTTGATCGATCTTGTCGGAAAAATCTCGCGGATCCAGATTCAAAAGGCCAAGTGCTTCGTTTAGCTCGCCTGAAGTTAGGAAGATCGTTATCACATTGTAAAGCTCAAGATTCGCCTTAAAGATGTCTTCACGTTGCGTTTGGCAAATTTCACCAAAATCTTTGAGCCAATAAACACAGTAGTGATGATTTGCGGGATTCTTGTCTCTGTTGACTCGGAGATAATTTTTCAGCGATCTGTCTGTCAGCGAGTGACCTAGGATCAACATGGTGTTTTGCGCAAACCTCAAAAACAAATTTTCGGCGCTTAGACCTGGAGATCTAGAAATGGCGTCAGAGAAGGAATCCTCTGTAAACACTAACGCAGGACTCCTTTTCCGCAGGGCTTTTCTTGGCAGGATCCCATTGACATGGTAAATGATGGTGTGATTCAAGCGATCGGTTAGTGGCGCGCGCCAAGTTACTGAACAAGATCGCTCTTCTTGACTCTTGGTCTGTTGGCCGATGATTGCTTCTGCAAGGACGTCGTCGAAGTTGAAATTGATTACAAGCGGGACTTTCCGACACAACTGACTCAGCTCACGCAGATACGGATGGGCACGAATAATTTCGTCCGGATCCTCTGACACATCCTTGTAGATCTCGGTTGATATCGCAAGCATCCAATAATTGTCAGCTTTGATTTCTGCGTGCGACGCTAATCCTTCACTGAAATCCAGAGCCTCACTTCGCAGGCGGTGGTAAAGGATTTGCCCCAAATACTCTGAATCCATCCCCCGTTCTTGATGCGCTCCGATATCACCTTCCATCCCGCTCGAGTGCTTTGCGAGGCGAAGGAGCAACTCTTTCCACGAAGGAGCCCCCGCATCCATCGAAACGCCCGCACCCACTACCAGATTCAGTCTATTCTGCTTTAGCCGCTGAAAAAGGTGGCACAGGAAGCGAGGCAGGCGTGGCTCGCGGATCAGAGCTTGTTGAAAGTCAGCTTTCAAAGGACCCCCTTGCTGATGAGATCGGAAACGGATCCGCTCGCTGATGGCCTGTAAACGGACGCCACATCTCTTAAATTCCACAAACCACATGATCTGATCGTTTCCGACGCTGACATCTCGCCAAGCCATTGTTTTGTTGGTCGATCTATAGGAACCTGATCTTCTGTAAGGAGTGCGATTAACTGTGATTCTGCTTTGGCACGAAGACTTCTCTTAGATGGGTGGTCGTCGATTGGCAAAACACATACCTCTAATTTCCTGAGGTAACTCGATACTTCTTCCTCCAAGGAACATTCCGAGTAGACGATTTCTCTTGTCGCACTTTGTCCGACGCCCCATGTTGGTATTTCATCGTTCGAGAGTTTCGATCTTAAGAGCGCCTTTCCAATGTGAAGGCGAAATATTGAAGCTCTGTGATTGCCGCCCCCCGACGACAGCCCAAGATGTGCCCTTAGCCTAGAACGTAGAGAAGATTTTGAATTTCGGCTCACAGCGTGCGTGCCGACACGGACGATACGAGCACCTGTCCCCAAGAAGTTCTGCTCTTCGGTATCTAGGAATAGATATACGCCTCTTGGCGGCAAATCCATCCTGGATAAATCTCCTAGCTTGAATGTCAAGCCACGCTTCCGCATCTGGGCAATTGCAATATATAGCTGCCCAAGATCTTCAACTCTTCGCGCTGTTCTCTTCGCCCACTTTAGCCAACGGATTGCCTCAGCACGGTCTCCCGTCACGAAGGGAGCTTCTATCTGGAATTGGCTTCCCGACGCCTCATTTGCGGAGAGGATTGGAGAACAGTAGTCAGGTGGCGCCAGTAATAGTATGTCGTTGCTTGAGGAGTATTTTTTTAGGCGCACGAGTACGTCCCGCGACCATCGCTCTTGATACTCGAGGGGCTGCGCTGACAGCTCAAAGTTGTACGGGCTAGTGATCCGGCCAGGTTGGACTAATCCGTGCTTTCCCGATAGCACAGCACATCCCTTGCCGAGTGCAACTGCAAGGTCTCGAGACAAGCGAAACCTCTGAGATGTGTACAGATCGATAGCCTTAGATTTCTCTGCCTGCTTTGCCCGCCCACATCCAATAACGACAAACCTGGCTCGCCCGCAACTGTCAAGGAGCATCGAAATATTATTTCGAGGCCATTGGGCAAACAGCGAGTGTTGCCCGCCCCCGTCAAGCATCTCAGATGCAACAGCTGACACAGCTTTTAGACATTCGGTTCACCATGTAGACAAAGTCTTCCAACAACGCAATTTACAGTGCAATAGCCAGTCTTTCTAGGCTTACGTTGTTACCTTCGGGTGGATATTCGAGAGAAAGTTTCTTACCTTCCGCTTGGGCAGTATGCTCAGCCGGCCTCGAATCTACTATCCCGGTGGCCGGCAATGCGCACAGACTTTCCCAAACAGTCTGCCGAATGCGCGTATTGGTCGATCTGAGGAGGGTGCACTTCGGGCGGCCGCTAGGAATGGAAACTATCCGGCCTTGCTCAGCCAACCTTGGCACCGCCGAATTTCCTCCTGAATTGGCTCCCGCAGCCTGTCCGCAAATTGGTCGGGGCAGCCTTGGCTGCTTAACTGGCTTGCGAGTTCATCGACCGCCGAGGGCAGCGAATCAAGCATGTCATGCAGGATCTGCAGGCACTTGGCCTTTGCATATCCCAATTGAGCCCCTGTCTTCAGCATATGGCGAAGCTGCATCTGGTGAATGTTATACTTGCTGTCCATGCGCATCGCTGTCCGGATTCGCTGGCGGTCGAAATCCTTTCCGTGTGGGCGCGTGTAAGGCCACAAACTGTTGATGTCGTATAGAGGCGCCAACACCATCGTTGGCCCGCGATCCCACAGGAAGCTGTAGTTCTTCGCGTGAGCGTCCGTCCCACCGATCAGCACGTTCAACACCAACGCGCGGTAGAAGCGTTCTCGATCTGCGTCGGCAGTGGCAGACGCATCAATGATGCTGGAGACTTCCTTGACGCCTGGCCCGCCATCACGCTCGTATTTCGCACTAGGGTGGATTCCCAATGCTTGGCAAGCGTCTTCCTGATGGACGCGCGTCAGCCTGCCATCTTGTTCGTAGCGGTCATATCGGGAAACGACCAGCACCTGATTGCCGCAGATGTCCACGACGCGGCTCTCGGCACTTGGAATTTTTGCCGCCTTTGCCAGAAGCAGACAGAAGTGTTCGTTCCAGGCCTGATGGTCGAAACCTGTCAGGACCGGTTTGAGAATATCGGTTGTCGGCTCCAAGCCTGAGGGAATTCCCCAACGCTGCCTTGTGGCGTCCCAGCGGAGCGCAGTCTTGTACTGCGCCCCGGCCAGAGAGAAATGCCCGGCGTCGTCGTAATGGCGTCCATCACCTCCGCGCACAATCAACTCTTCGATTCGGGTGCAGAGTTCTTCGTCCGTAAGCCACTGCACATGACCTGCCGTTGCTGATCTTCCGCTCCGTTGATTGACCGTCGGAGCCACAAATCGGACGGCACCGGCGCAGTCCTCGCCCACGTGCGACAGCAAGGCCAGCGGATCACTGTGGGTCACGCTAAAGCGCTTGGCCCAAGACCTGAGGATTCGATCGTTGTCCGGCAGCAGCCCCCAGAGGAAATTTTCGACAACCTTGTCGGCGTACGTCGTGCCGGCCAAAGGCATCGAATAGGACAAGGGGTGCGCGTCCGGAGCATTTCGCCAGGACGGCTCATACGTGAATTTCAGAGCCTTGCCTTGCTTCTCGATCTGCCCGATCTGATCTTCGTTGATGTAGACATCCAGCAACATGATTGCGCTCAGCGATGTCGATCGATGATGGAGGCAAGGCGGTTTGAATTCTTCACCGTCTCAATCGGCTCGCCAGGGGGCGTGATCTCCAGCCTCAGCTCGAGGGTTTTGAGCAGACGCAGAACCTGGCCCATGGATACCCCGTCTTTGCCGTTCTCGACCAGGGAAATCCATTTTTGAGTGGTCCCGTGCCGATCAGCCAAATCCCGCTGCGACAGCTGTAACTCTTGCCGCCGACGTTTGATGGCCCGGCCCACATCAATTGTGTTTTGTATCTGCATCATGATTCCCGATTGGGGATACCGGGCCACTATCCCATTAAAGGGATCAAATATCAATATCCCTTATTGAACATAATTTACTCATACGTCCTGCTGGGCATCAATGACTATCTGGCTCGCACTGGAAAGTCGTGACGAACCGGAGACCATCAACCCTCCCCTCCTGGAAAACCAGCCATGAACGGGTAATGCAATTCCTGTTCAGATTCGCAGAACAACAAAAGGGCCGGTCGAAACCCGGATGGCAATCTGCATAGGGCTACTTATCCACAGAAGCTCGGTGCCTACTATTAGCTATCTATTAGATCTTTAACTATTAGTAATTGGGTGGGGGTAAATGTCGCGCACTTTTTCTCTTAAAGTGGGGGTAAATGTCGCGCACTGGTGGGGGTAAATGTCGCGTGGATAACTTTAGTTATGCACAGCCTCGGAAGCAGTCGACGCTGACACAGGTGGCGGCGATTTCTCGAATAAAAGGCCGCCTCGGACAACCGAAACTCTCGCCATTGGATAGACAATCTGGACCCTCGCCAACGACTCCCTGACGCGAGCCTTGAAGTCCCTCGTGGGTCCGACGCTGGAGCCACAAAACTGGAAATGTAGGCGCCGCCACCGAATGAACTCGTTAGGTTTGAAAGATCTGTTCAGGTACGCCAAGCGCTTCACCACAAAGGTGTAGACGTCGAGGGCCCATGCCGAACCGCCAAGGGCAATTAGCGCCCTTTTGTCCACCGGTACCGCGTGCCGCTGAAGGTGTTTGAAGAACTCCTCTGAAAGCTCTACGGCCCGCGGCATACCAGCGACGCCACGCGCACTTTCACGCCAAACGGCTATTCGACGTGCGACTGACACATCGGCCGTAACGTATTCGCCCGTCTTACTGAATCCCAGAAGTATTCGGCAGGAAAGGAGTGCGTCGAGCTGCCTTTCCAGTGCCCTGTACCCACCTCGGTCTCGTTGGCCGCCGCCCGACCCGCGACCCAGCAGAAGAAGCAATTGGCGGCTGGAACTCTCCAGCGTCAGCGATCTCGACTTGGTCTTGATGGCTGATGTGCAGATATAGGCAAACAAGAGCCTGGCGAGAGCTCCGGAGGGCATTTCCTGCTGCACCCACTTGCCATCGATAGCAAGCGATCCCCTTTCAATTCTGAGGATGACCTTGTTCGCTATCCGCTCGTGATGCGCCAGTTCGCAACCAGATCTAGGAAAGTGCGCGGAGCACAATGCCGAGTGCACGAACCAGATATCGCCTGCCGTCGGCGGCTCTAGAAATTGCTCCAGCTGCAGTTGACCAGGAGCCCCTAAGAGCCAAGTGCTCCGAGGCACTGGCGGACCTCCTTATCCGCGTGATCGACCCATAGGAGCCATTTCCTCTTTGATCCTCTCCTGCTCCATCTGCTCTTGGGCCTTTAGCCACTGGAGGACCCCTTCTTTTCGCCAGCGGAGGGGTCTCCGATAGCAGGGAGGCGGCAGTCCGTCGGGGTTACGGCTTCTCTTAGTCAGGACGGTCGAAATCGAAATCCCAAGGAGGTTCGCCAAGTCCGCCGCATCAAGCATCTGTCCATCCCAATCTGGATCGCTTGCGCGCAGACTTGTGTTCGATTGCCGAAACATACACATTCTCTCTGTTTTCACGTGTCTTTTACACGTTGTGTGCACGTTACAGTGACTTTTCTTGTTCGTAAAGACGTTTCGTGTATTTTTCTATGTAAATGACACTCAATTCGACAGTCCTCCAGCAACGCCTAGCCCAAGTCAGAAAGGAATCTGGGTTATCTCAGCAAGAGTTCTCGGAGAAGCTGGGCTTTCTATCTAGAACTTATGGGGCCTGGGAACGAGGAGAGCGAGATCCTCCAGCGGACCTTTTTTTCGCGTTGTACGAAAAGATGCGCGTCAATCCGCTTTGGCTTGTTGGCGGGCCTTCAGCCGCCAAGCCAAAAATCGGAATGAGCATGGCGGAATTAACTGGCCGAATCGTCGAGTCGATCGAGCATCAGGAGAGCGAGCTAAATCTCAAGATTTCCCCCGCAAACAAAAGGCGAATTGCTGAACTGATGTTCGAATACTTTTCTTCCGAAGAATCGTTCGACGAGAAGCAGGTATCGATGTTGATCAAGGCAGCAACTTGATTCGGATATTGGAGATATTCAGGTAATGAGCAACCCGATGAATTGTGAATCTGCAATAGCAAGGGAACTGCTGATTAGCATGAGCCTTAGCGAAGGAAGGAGTGAAGCACTGACGCGGCACGCTTCGCTCTCGATCGCAGTAATCGCGATCTTGTGGGGGCTCGACCTTCTGACAGCAAACATCGCTTCCGCCGACTTAGATCTGCGGAGCACAGGAGCATTAATCGCGAGCCTATTTGTTATCGCGGGAGTGTTTGGGCATCAGTATCGGATTCAGATATTCGAGAACACGATTCCTAGCGAGAAAATGCTCACCGTGTTTCTTCGCCAACACAACCGATTCGTCATGTTCGCCCAAGGCTGCGTCGGCCTTTTCGCGTGCATCCTGACCGCGCTGACCCTTCATCTATTCTCAACTGGCGAAAGCACATTTGCCTGCACTGAGATCATCGTTATCGCCACCACAACCGCCATATTTGGATCAAGATGTCCGGTCTATTTGCGAAAGGCGGACGATTACTTGCGACGAAAGCGCAAGCGATACGGTCACTAAGCGCTACCTAGGTGGTGCCCCGAGCAGGATTCGAACCTGCGACCTCGCCCTTAGGAGGGGCGCGCTCTATCCAGCTGAGCTACCGAGGCAATAATTTAGATTTTCAGTTCTTGCGAAGTAGCGCCAATTCTTCGCGGATCGCGGCGAGTTGGATTTCCAATGGCGCGCTGGTCCCAGCCGTCTGCGCTACCAATGTCTCCATGCGCATTCCAATCTGCTCCGCGCGAAGTTGAGTGTAACGTCTGAGCATATCCAGCGTCTTGTGCCCGGTGATGGTCGAGACCTCCATCATGTTAAGACCCAGCTCAAACAGGCGACTGGTGGCTTCGTGTCGCAGATCGTGAAGCGTCAGATTTTTGATGTGCGCCCGCTTCCTCGCACGCTCAAAAGCTTGGCTGATCGATTCGACATCGATGTGAAAGACC
The DNA here is from genome assembly GCA_041635265.1 of Panacagrimonas sp. Classification (GTDB taxonomy): domain Bacteria; phylum Pseudomonadota; class Gammaproteobacteria; order Nevskiales; family Nevskiaceae; genus Panacagrimonas. Next base: position 5,608 of record JBFJJV010000071.1, on the reverse strand, counting down.
TTCCCTACCCTATCCTTTTCGCGTTTTGGCTCAAGGGCCTTGAACGCGTCCACGGCTCGAGGACTCAACGGCACCGTTCTCCTGGTGTTCGCTTGCCCCGTCTTACTGGCGCCGGCATCTTCACCACGTAGCAGCAAGGTTTTCCTCTCGTAATCAATGTCGCGCCATTCGATTGCCCACAGCTCTCCCCTTCGGGCGGCGGTCTCAATCAGAAGAACAATTGCACTGCTCAGAACCAAGTTGCTCCCGGCAGCGGCCAGCAATCTTTCTTCTTCGTCATTGACCAGTCGCCGGTCGCGCCCGCTCCCCTCTGATGGCCGCTCTACGCCGCGAGCCGGATTACCAAATGGGAGCCGGTAACCCCAACGCTTGGTCGCAACATCAATCACTCGGGCCAGGAACGCCAGCTCCTTTTTCACGGTCGAGGGTTGGACCGTTCGATCAAGCTCAACAGACGGTTGTCCGGCACGACCTCCGCCCCTGCGCCGCTTCTGCAGCAGCCTTTCATCCCGATAGGCCCCAATGTCTTCGGGAGTCAGTCGGGCAAGGGGAATGCCGCCAAGCTGCGCGATCAGCGGGGCTGCGCAGCTCGACGCGTGGGTAGGCGACTTGCGCTTGGATTCATCCTCTTCGAGAAAGCGTTCAAGGATCTGCCTGAGCGTCACATCCTTGGCTTGCTCAATGCCGACCACATACGCACCCATCTCGACCAGGCGCTCCTGTTCTGCCGCCCAACGACGGCCGGCGTCCAGGTTCTTGAAAGTCTTGGTGAGTCGCCGTCCGCCCGGCAGTACAATCCGGAAGTCGTGACGGACCTCGCGGGCCTTCTTCGAGCGGCCGTTCGCGTACTCGGTAATCGTCTCCCATTCACGCTTCTTGTAGTACGCCATCGAGCACGCCAGCATATGGTGAGCAGATAGGAAGTATGCCAGAATGGGTTTCTTTCAATGCAACCAACATGTTGGAGTGTTTTATGCCATCGCCTCCTAAGCGGAGGGTCGCAGGTTCGAATCCTGCCGAGGGCACCAGATCTCCTTTTGGGGCCCCGCAGAGGCTGAATCGTCCGTGCTGATCTCGCACCAGGTCGAACCTGCGCGCAGGTTGCTTCGCTACCGCTCAGCGCCAAACGGCGCCGACGGCACCTATTGGTCGAATCCTGCCGAGGGCACCAGATCTCCTTTTGGGGCCCCGCAGAGGCTGAACCGTCCGTGCTCATCTCGCACCCGGTCGAACCTGCGCGCAGCTTGCTTCGCTACCGCTCAGCGCCACGCGACGCCGACGGCGTCTCTATGTTCAAATCCAGCCGGGGCAGCAAGACTCGCCCTGACTCGGCGCAAGCGCCAAATCCTCCGGGACGCTATCGCTGCCACAATCCTGATAATGCATTTGGCGTGCGATAGCGACATATATGATCAAATTATCGTGATTTGACTGCATTTGACGATCTTCCGACACCATTAGATAGAGATTTAGAATGTTTCCTGCTCCGCTCTGGCGAAGACTCATCTCGGCTGTGTATGACGGCCTGCTTCTGCTGGGACTGTGGATGGCGGCCGCCCTGCTGGACCTGATCATTCGCGATGCCCTGCTTGGTCTTCCCCGCTATTGGTTATGGATGCAGTTCTACCTGTTTGGGGTCGGTTTGTTCTTCTTCGCCTGGTTCTGGGTCCGCGGAGGGCAGACGCTGGGCATGCGGGCCTGGCGAATTCAGGTCAGGCGAATTGACGGGATGCCGCTTAAAATGCCGGTTGCGACGGTCCGCTATGGGGTCATGCTGCTGACCTGGGCTGCGACGCTGGCGCCGCTGCTCTTGTTTTTACCCAATTTGCCGCTGGGCTATCAGGCCCGTGGTGGCATTGTGCTGGTTGCGCTGGCAACGATAATGTCAGCCATTCCGATGCTGATGCAGGGACGGCGTAGGGCAATCTGTGACTGGGTGGCCGGGACCGAGGTTGTAGTGCTGGCTGCCAGCAAATAGGCGTGGGGACTGAAAATTGGATCCATCGAGCAAAATGCTGCCGCCCGACATTTTTTTTGCGGACACCGGCACCACCAAGGGCCGTGGTGCGTTCGCGTATCGCGACTTTCATCAGGGCGAAATCGTTGAGCGCGCGCCCGTCGTGATCCTGCTCACGCCCTTCGACGAGCTTCCGCTGCCGCTCAAAATGATCGTATTCGACTGGGGGCTGCTGACGGACGCGGAACCCTGCTCTGCTCTGTCGCTGGGTTACGGCGCCATGTACAACCACGACAACCCAGCAAATATGCAGTATCGCGCTGACAAGATGAATTCACTGCTAATTTACTCCGCACTGCGCGACATCCGACAGGGCGAGGAGCTGACCGTCAATTACGACGACGCCAGCGGCGCGACCGAAGCCGAGCGCGCGCAGTGGTTCAAGCAATTCGGCATGGAGCCCCTGACCTCTCCTGCCTGAGTCTGGAAGCCGCTCAGCGTTATAGGAACGAAAAATCCTAGGGCTGAATACCGGCGTTGAGCATCCATCCCGCCGTGATCGCAGACGGCTGGTTCTACGGGAAAATGTTCACGCGGCGTTCCCGCCTCCGACATCCAGCCGCAGTCTCGGACTCGCGCCGTCGATCGTTCTAGTGCGCTACGTGTAAGCGATAGCCAGCGAAGATCATCAACAGCAAAGTAGGCAATCCGGCGGCAACGGGCGCCGTCCATCCGTACAGAGCACCGAGATTTCCCGAAACTTCGTTGAGCAGGTGAAAGCTGATACCTACCAGCACGCCGATCAGCAACTGCTGGCCAGCGCCGCCGCCACGAGTGGGGCCAAAGACAAAAGGCACTGCAAACAGCACCATGGCCATGACGGTGATGGGCGCGATGATTTTCCGCCACAGCTCCAGACGTTGCTCGCTGGCATCGAGTCCGTTGCTTTCCAGATATTGAGCCAGCCGCAGCAGGCCGCTTGCCGAGACATTGTCTGCCTCCAGCACATAGAGTTCCAGCACTTCAGGATCCAGTCCACTTGGCCAGTCCATATCGCCGCGTTGCGCTATGCGCACTGCATCGTCTTCAAACCGAGTTTCGACCACGCCATGAAGCCGCCATTGCTTGTCCTGATGCCGTGCGGACTCGATCGACAGGATGGAATCCAATTTGAGTTCTTCGTTGAAACGATAGATCTCGGCGTTGGCGAACCGATCCCGCGCTTGCAGGCTCTGAATGTAGTAGATGCTAGCGCCGTCACGCAGCCACAGCGGTTTGGCGCGAACGCCTTCCTTTACTTGATCACCGGAGCGCGCCGCCAGCTTCACCCGCTCGGCAGCCTGCTGCCCTGCGGGCGCAATGCTCTCACCCAGAGCCACTGCGAGCACGCCGAGCAAGAGCCCCGCAATCAGAGCTGCGCCGCCGATTCGATAATTGGAGTAGCCGGCGGCCCGTAGTGCGGTGAGCTCACTCTGAGCGGCCATCTGGCCGATGCCGAGCAGCGTGCCCAGCATGGCGACCAGGGGCATCAGCACATATAGGCCGGCAGGCATGGTCAGCACGGTCACCTGGAATATGCTGGAGACACTCATGGACTTGTCGCCCTGATCGATCTCCGTAATGAAACTGATGAAACTGAACAACGTAACCAGCCCCAGCCCGACGATACCGGTCAGGCCAAAGATTGCACGGATAATGTAGCGGTCGGCCTGGCCTAGCATTGGAGATGTCGCCTGAAGATCCTCGAGTGGCTCACTTACTTGGCTCTCGTTTTTTGCTGAAACCAGCCCTGCCGCTGCGCAAACATGATCAGCCCGGCGCCTGCAAATATCAGGTGAACCCACCACAATCCGATGGCGCTTGGCACCTGGCCTTTGGCGATCCAGGCCTGACCCAGCCCCATCAAATTGGAGTAGACCAGATACAAAACAATACCCAGAACCAGCTTTCCATAGCGCCCCTGCCTGGGCCTCAGATAGGAAAGAGGCACGGCGAGCAAGCCAAGAACAAAGACGGAGATTGGCGCGGCAATTCGCCAGGCCAGCTCCGCCTGATCTTCCGGGTCTACCGAGGCCAGCAATTGGCTCGTAGGGGTCAGCTTTCGCTTGCTGCTGGCATACAGAAAGGGCGGCGGTGTGATGCGCGTTTCGAGTTCATCAAATTCGATAATCTCGAAATCCGCCTGACCCGGCTCACCGGCATAACGCGAACCCGAAATCAGAGTGACCTTGCGCTCACCATTGCTGGGGTCAACTTTTTGCCTGCCACTTTTAGCCATCACCACGCTTTCGCCTTTTTTACTCTCCAGCCGGGCAAATACGGTGCTCAGATTTTCGCCGCCGGCATCCATCTGCTCTGTATAGAAGACGGCCTGACCACCGGCCACCGTCTTGAACCGACCCGGCTCAAACGGGGTGTACTGAACCAGACGACTGGCGTCCTTGGAGATGTAATCCACTTGGCGCCCAGCCCAGGGCCCGGCCTGAAATGCAAGAAAGGCGGTAATCGTCGCCATCAGGGCTGAGAGCCACAAGAAAGGTCGATAGAGATCGCCCAGGCTCACACCGCAACCCATCATGGCGGCGACTTCGCTGTCCTTGTACAAACGGCCCAGCGTCAGCATCACGGCAAGCAGCAAAGCAGCCGGAATCAGCAGCACCAGATACTGCACACTGGAAAGCCCCACCACCAGCGCCAGCACCTCACGCGGCAGATCGCCGGTAGCGACCGCGCCTAGAAATCTTGCAAAGCGCGCCGACAGCATGATGGCCAGCAACACCAGCGTCACCGCAAGCGTCGCTGCCGCTGTTTCGCGCAGCAAATATCGATCAAGAGTCCCGCTGAGCATAGATTGGTGAGGGCAAAGTGCCGATCCGGCTGCGCATTATGCAGCGGCGCCGATCTGAGGGGGCAATCAAGATGGGCTAAAGATGAAAACTTGATAAAGTTGCCCGTGTTCTGGCGGGTTCACGCAGAACACGCTCTTTTAGACAAGTTCAAAGGGGCGCTCCCGCACTCGAGCGATTATCGGAGTCACTGCCGCATACTCCGGCTGATCGCCATCACCGCCTAATTAATCGGCCCGAGACCCACATGGAATATTTTGTAAAAAGCGGAAATCCCGAAAAGCAGCGCGTTGCCTGCATTATTGTCGGTGTCTACGAACGTCGCAGTCTGAGCGCGCAAGCTGAATCAATCGATCAAATCGCTGGCGGCGCGATTGCCAGCGTCATGCGCCGCGGCGACATGGATGGCCGCCTCGGCCAGACACTGCTTCTGCACAGTCTGCCGGGAATCTTCGCTGACCGCGTACTCCTCGTGGGTCTGGGCAAGGAACGTAACTTTGATGACACCGCCTTTCGCAAGGCCATCCATGCCAGTACCGCCGCCGTGGGCAGAACCGGCGCGATCGATGCTGTCAATTTTCTGACGCACCAGGACGTCAAGGGTCGTGACGTTCATTGGAACGTGCAGCAGGCACAGTTGGTCACCCACGGCATTCTTTATCGCTTCGAAACCTGCCGCGGTGAGAAATCACAAAGTGAGAAGCAGGAACCGAAACTCGAGCGCATGACCTTTGACGTGCCGCGGCGTTCGGACCTGCCATCTGCGGAAATCGCGCTCAACGAAGCACTGGCGATCAGTGCGGGT
>JBFJJV010000070.1:0-15107 GCA_041635265.1 Panacagrimonas sp. | reverse complement strand
CAGGCCGCGACGATATCGGGCAGACAGCCATTTTCCGCCTGGAATTGCTCGCGCGCCTCGCAGCCGACCACACTTTGAAAGTCCCGCACCATTTTGGGAAACGGATGCGGACCGACGACTGAGCCGATGGCATAGATCGAGCCGATGGGATCCTTCAGATACTCCTCGAAAGCACTGTCCACCGCGTCTTTCAATGTTTTGGTACCACGACTGACGGCGACCAGCTTGGCGCCTAGAATCTTCATCTTGGTGACATTGGGATGTTCTTTGGCGATGTCGACCTCGCCCATGTGAATCTCGCAATCGATGCCAACCAAAGCACAGGCCGTGGCCAGTGCCACCCCATGCTGCCCTGCCCCGGTTTCAGCCAAAACCCGCTTCTTGCCCATGTGCTTCGCCAACAAGGCCTCACCCAGACAATGATTGATTTTGTGCGCACCGGTGTGGTTCAGATCCTCGCGCTTCAGCCAGAGTTGGGCGCCGCCCTGCCGCGCAGTCAACCGCCGGGCATGAAATACCGGGCTGGGTCGCCCGACGTAGTTCTTGAGCAACCAGGCCAACTCTTCCTTGAATGCTGCGGTCTCGCGGATGGATTCATAGACATTATTAATGTCGTCCATGATCACCTTGAGTTCCGGTGGAATGATCTGCCCGCCGTATTCGCCAAAATAGCCCCGTTCATCAGGCATGGGCGCAAATTCAAAACTCATGAAAATCCTCCGGCGCGTTGCATGAAATGTTTGTCGGTTATTGTATCCAATGGCCGTCGGCCTGCGATGCGCGGGCAGGTCCACCCCGACAGGCCAGAATCAAGGCCCGACTCGCTGCGGGATTGGATTCGGGATCAGGACTGGACGGAATCCGTTAGGCTTCCGGACTGCGTTGCTGCAGATACTCATTTTTATAGCCTGAACTGACCCACCCGGGTCACCGTACTTTCATGAACTCCTCCCAATCTCTGCGGGGCATCCTGCTGTTCGTTACCGGCCTGTTTTTCTTCGCCAGTCTCGATGCGATACTTAAAATGCTGTCAGCGCATTATCCGGTGCCAATGGTCGCTGCCTTGCGCTATTTCGTGAATGTGCTTTTGATGGTGGCGTTGCTCGGGCCGCAGCGCAGACGGGAGATGGTAAGGACTCAGCGTACGGGCTGGGTTCTATTACGAGGACTGATGCTGGCTGGTGCCACCTTGTTCATGGTGCTGGCCTTTCAGCGTATGCCGATGGCAGAAGCGACCGCCATGGTGTTCCTGTCGCCCCTGGTCGTGGTGCTGATTGCCGGGCGGACGCTGGGAGAGAAAGTTGGCCTGCCCGACTGGCTTGCAACGATTGTTGGATTCCTCGGTATTCTGATCATAGCGCGGCCGGGTGCCGCCATCGATTTGCTGGGCGTTCTCTACGCACTGGGCGCCATCGTGGTACTGACCGGGTATCAACTGCTTTCGCGAATTCTCGCCACAACAGAGAATACGTTTGCATTGCTTTTCTACGGTGCGGTGATGGGATCGGTCGTTTTTGGTCTGATGCTGCCTTGGTATTGGAGCGGCGGCATTCCACCCGCAGGACATATTTTATTGTTTCTGCTCGCCGGCTCCGCGGCGACCTTGGGTCATTTTCTGTTTACCGCCGCCTACCGGACCGCTGAAGCCTCTGCCCTGGCCCCGCTGATGTATGTGCAACTGGTCTGGGCCGGACTCCTGGGCTGGCTGGTATTTGGAGATCTGCCAGATCACCTCAGCCTGATCGGCATGGGATTGATCGCTGCCGCCGGAGTGTCGGTTGGCATTCGATCACACTTGTCGCGCAAGGAAGCCGAAGCCATGCTGGATACCCAGCCATGATCAAGCCTGTCCTGTGCTCGGGCGTATTCCGATAGATTCCCCTTCGGCAGAGTCCCCTTGGGCGCTCGGCCCAAGCGACGATGGCTCTTTTCCTTGGCACCTCATGGCCGTGCAAGTACAGTTCGACCAAAATTGATGTCCCATACCGGGAACAAGCCAGCACCTGAGCGACATTGTCGGCCAAGACCCCACGAGTCCATGGCAACGGTCGTCGTCTAGAATGATGCTCTACCGATCTCAATCAGGCCACAAGACGAACTCATGGCAATTGTCCTCATCCTGACCTTGTACGCAATCATTGGCCTCATGGCTGTTGCCGGCTCGATCTATCTTTCCCAGCGCTTTGTCGCGCCCCGATTTGAATCCATGGTTTTCGGGCTGTTCCTGATCGCCATCGCCTGCTTCTACCTGATCTTCGCATGGCACTTTGCCGATTCAGGCGCTTGGCCACTGGAGGTGTCGGCCGTTCTGATATTTGCGGTGCTCGGTGCTCTGGGCACGCGTGTGCCGCTGCTTCTGATTCTGGGCTACGCCTTGCACGGCGTTTGGGACCTGCTTCATGAAATATACTTTCACACTGGCGCTGATCCATTTAGCGGGCGTGTGCCATCGCAGATACCGCTGGCCTATGGGGTCTTCTGTGCGAGCTACGATTGGGGCATGGCGAGCTACTTCTATTTGAGAAGATCAAAATGGTCATCTGTCGCGCCATCTGGCGCTAGCTGATTCGAGTCGCCCTTGAGTGGGTAGTGTCTGGCCCCTCCGGATTGACGCTTTACGCGCCGCGTTCAAATCGTGCGGGCAGAAACCCATCTGGACAGGCGATAATCCGGTACCGAAATTCTCGTTGGCGTAAAGAATTCGTCGACCCTGCCCTGATGATTCCTGTTTCCATGCGATTTCCCAATTGGTTGGTTCGCCCGTTCACGATCGCAGCAGAGCGCTATTACCCTGACCCACTGATCTTTGCGGTCCTGGTGACGATCATCACTTTCCTGCTGGCTCTGCTCATGACTGACAGCAGCCCGGATCACATATTGCTTGCCTGGGGAGAAGGCCTGCCAAAACTCCTGACTTTCATGGCTCAGTTGAGTCTGACTCTGCTCGGCGCGCATGCGCTGGCCAACACAGATTCGGTCAGGCGCATTCTGTTCCGAGTAGGCAGCCTTCCACGCAGTGAGGTTCAGGCCTACGCTCTGGTGGTCTTTGTGGCATCGGTGGGGTCTCTATTTGCCTGGGCCTTGGGCCTGGTTGTAGGAGCCATCATGGCCAAGCAAGTTGCGCTGGCCTGTCAGCATAAAGGACTGCGCGTTCACTACCCGCTGCTGGTGGCGTCTGCCTATGCCGGCTTTGTGGTCTGGCACATGGGTTACTCCTCGTCAGCGGCGCTATTTGTTGCAACACCGGGGCATGCCCTGGAGGCGGCGATGGGCATTCTTCCGGTGACTGAAACGATCCTGACTCTGAGTAATGTGCTGATTGCGCTGGCAACCATCATCGCGATCGCGATCGCATGCCCAATGATGCGCCCAAAATCCGATGAAATCATTGAGATCGATGCCGGAAAACTTTTTACTGCCAAGGCGGAGCCATTAGACAATTCCAGCATTCCAATCACGCCAGCACAACATCTGGATCGGGCACGTGTCCTGAGCCTGATATTGGGCCTTGCTCTGCTCGGATATATCTTCAGCAGCATGAATCAAAAGGGCTTTTATCTCGATCTCAACATTGTGAATTGGTCTTTCATTGGTTTGGCCTTGATTCTTGCACGCTCTCCTGTGCACTTTGTTGGCCTGATCAATGAGGCCAGCGGAACCATCGGACCCATCCTGATTCAGTACCCCTTCTATGCCGGCATCATGGGCATCATGGCGGGCACCGGACTCGCCGGCGTCATGTCGGACTGGTTCGCCTCCTTTTCCTCCGCCGACACATTAGGCCTGATCGCGTTCCTGTCGGCCGGGCTGCTCAATCTGTTCATTCCCTCCGGTGGCGGTCAATGGGCTGTTCAGGGGCCAGTCTTTATCGAAGCGGCCAATCAGCTCGGAGTTCAACACTCGGTCATCGTCATGGCTATCGCCTACGGCGATCAATGGACAAATATGATTCAACCGCTATTCACCATCCCACTGCTGGCCATTGCCGGACTCGGACTGCGCCAGATCATGGGCTACACTGTGGTGATTTTCTTCATCACCATGATCATATTTGGCGGCGGCCTATTGTTGATCGGCGCAGGCTAAGAGACCTTCGAGCTACTGTTGGCCGCGAATCTGGTGCGAGAAATCCGAGCATAAATGCGACGAGAATTTCGCCCTGCCTGCGCGCGACCTGGACAAAGCCATCCAGGCCGAATGTGTTCAGATGTCCGCGCTTACCCGAATTCTGTTATCGCCGCACTCCACGACCTGACCTACCCGCATTTTTGCCGTCTTGCGTAGTTCCACCTCGCCGTCGACGCGAACAAGTCCTCGTGCGACCAGCGCTTTGCCAGCACCGCCGCTATCACAAATATCTGTGAGCTTGAGCAGTTGATTGAGCTCAATGAATTCACCGGCTAATTTGAACGTGATGGTTTTCATTTAGACAAACTTCGGGCCCTTTGGCCGGATGACGATTACGCGCATTGTGGCAGCTTCACCAAGGTCCGGCACAGATCAGGAGGGCTTCTGGAGACAGCCGGGCTTATCTGTTCACAGCCAAACCAGAGCACCCTGCCCCTGATCAGGCTTAAAGACAGAGCCGGGATCGTGACCGCCTCGCCTCGCTAGTTGGGCTCGGCCATACTTAGACATTGAACCAGCTCCGGGGTCTGCGCGGCGAACGCGGGCTTTAATCGGCTTGCGTGCTAAGGCCAGAGCGCGGCAGGAGATGGTTGTTCAGAGCTGGACCAAGACAACGTGCGCCGGGTCACATTTCCTCTCATTCCCCATCGCGGAAAATGTGAGCTGAGTCACGCTGCAAACGGTAAAAGTAGTTATAAAACACTCCGGGAACAGAACAATTTGGCCGACGATCTGATATCCAGTCGAAGGGTCGAAATGTAAGTCTTCGCTGGCACAGCAATTGATTCACGCCTTGACTATTAAGCCGATTTTGTCCGAAGCGAGGTTGCCGTCCAATTTCTGAGGCGCTTGGCCGATAGCATGCCAAGCCGTGAGATGGGAAAGCGGGCCTCTCACTCCTTCCAAGGGGCTCGGACCAGGAGACGGGGATGCGAAATTCTAGACGACGATATTCTGAAGTGTGGCTTAGCAGTACCATGGCCTCAGCAGCCATTCTCGACAAGGCTAATGCGCTGGGCTTTGGACGATTCTGGCTAAGGGCCGAAAGAATGATGGCCGGCGAACATTGCACTGCTACCAACCTCGGTGATCTGCCAACTCAGTGGTCCACACACTACCGCGCGATGGCCTACCAACAGATCGATCCTATTCTCAGACGGGCCCGACGCACGGCCGTGCCGTTTTGCTGGCAAGAGCTCAATGCGTGTCATTGGAAAGAGCAGCAATTCCTTGACGATGCTCGCGCTCACGGACTCAAGGACGGGATTACCGTTCCCCTGCACTGTGCCAGCGGTGAGATTTATATTCTCTCGCTAATCGGGAAACAGGCGCCAAAGGAATACAGGGCGCGTTGGACCCTGTACGCGTCCGCATATGAATTCCTCTGCGCCTATCTACCGCATCTGAGAAAGCTTCTTATGCAGGAATTCAGCACACAGATGTATCGCGCCAGCCTAACGCAGGCACAATTAGAGGTCCTGCACCTTCTGACTCAAGGCAGGACGGCCAGAGATATCGCCAATATGTTGGGAATTCATATCCGCACAGTTGAGGACCGCATCTCGCGTGCCCGTGATCGACTTCAGGTTTCATCACGTGCTCAGCTTATTGCCCGTGCAGTCGCAAACGGCCAGCTTTCACCCAATCCAGAGGCAATGTGAATCTGCCAACACGATATTGCCTGTGATGGGTCCAACCTGCACCACGCCCAAGTTGCGGGTTTGCTGCACTCAATCTGAGGCCAGGAAAGCACTCAGTGCGGGGCTGGGCGCCGAGGCCTTCAAGGTCACCTGATAAAGAGGTCTGCGAATACGCAGTTGCTTGACCTGAATCACAACCAGCTTTTTCCGCTTCAGCTCTTCAGTAATTGAAAGGCTCGACAGAAAAGCCAGGCCACCGCCTGCACATACGGTCTGTTTGATCGCTTCGCTGCTGGCCAGGGTCATCGCCGGCCGAATGCGAAGTTTTTTGTCGGCCAGTGCCCGTTCCGTGACGTCTCTTGTCCCGGACCCCGGCTCGTGCATCAAAATCGAAAAACTACTGAGTTCGGCAGCCGATAGCGCGCCGCGCTTTGCCGCTGGATGCGTCGGTTTAGCAATCAAAACCAACTCGTCCTGGGCAAAGGCCGAGTAGCTCAAAAGATCGTCGCGAACTACCCCCTCGGTAAAGCCCACGTCAATTTCCCGGTCCAGCAATTTGCGTTCGATACTCAGTGTATTGTTCTCGTGCAGGGAAAGCTCAACGCCGGGGTAGCGCGCATGAAAAGCGGCCATGCGTGCCGGCAGCAGATAACTGCTGATCGTGCGGCTGGCGCCTATGGCGAGACTACCGCGATCCAGTTTTTGCAGGTCACCCAATGCCTGCTCCGCCTCTTGCTCCAACTCAAACAGCTTTCGGGCATAAGCCGCCAATACGCTTCCGGCTTGGGTCAGACGCACCCCGCGAGGAAGGCGGTCAAACAATCGGTGACCCAATGTTCTTTCAAATTCGCCCAGCTGTTTTGACACGGCTGACTGACATATATGCAGACGCTCAGCCCCACGACTGATGTTCCCGGTCAGCGCGACGGCGTGAAATATAGCGAGATGATTGAGATTCATTGGAAACGGTATATCTATATCCATGTACTTTCTTCATACATAATATAACTTCTTTCTATTCTTTATATGTCGCCTGTCTCTATACAATGTCGCCTTTCCGACTTTTGGAGCCTACCGGTGGCTTTGCCTGACACCCCGATGCAGCAGGATTTGCCCGCTGCGGCCACGACTTTGACGCATCTTCAGCGACTCGAAGCCGAATCAATTCACATCATGCGTGAAGTCGTGTCGGAGTCGGAAAAGCCCGTCATGCTGTACTCGGTGGGCAAAGACAGCGCAGTCATGCTGCATCTGGCGCGTAAAGCCTTCTACCCCTCCCCGCCACCATTTCCCCTGCTGCACGTCGATACCACGTGGAAGTTCCGTGACATGTACGCCTTGCGCGACAAAATGGCCAAGGAAAGCGGAATGAAGTTGCTGGTCCATCAAAATCCGGAGGCGCTCGCGCGTGGAATCAATCCTTTTGATCATGGCGGGCTGCATACAGACCTCTGGAAAACCGAAGGCCTGAAGCAGGCCCTGACCAAATACGGCTTTGACGTCGCCTTCGGTGGAGCGCGCCGGGACGAAGAGAAATCGCGTGCAAAGGAACGCATCTTTTCCTTCCGGTCGGCGAGCCATCGCTGGGACGGCAAGAGCCAGCGCCCCGAACTGTGGAATTTATACAACGCCAAAAAAGCCAAGGGCGAAAGCATTCGTGTGTTTCCGATCTCGAACTGGACGGAGTTGGATATATGGCAGTACATCCATCTGGAAAACATCCCCATTGTGCCGTTATACCTAGCCAAAGAACGGCCCACCGTTGTGAGAGACGGATTGGTTTTGATGGTGGACGATGATCGATTCCGTTTGAACGAGGGCGAGGTGCCAACCATGCGGTCCATCCGCTTTCGCACCCTGGGTTGCTATCCACTGACCGGGGCGGTTGAGAGCACGGCCGATACGCTGCCCGCTGTCATCCAGGAAATGTTGCTGACCACGACATCTGAGCGACAGGGGCGCGCCATAGATCATGATCAGGCGGCGAGCATGGAAAAGAAAAAGCAGGAAGGATATTTCTGATGCGTAATACACATGCCGAACCCAGCGCCTATCAGACCGACGCCCTGATCGCCGAGGACATCGACGCCTACCTGCACAAACATCAACACAAAAGTCTTTTGCGTTTCATTACCTGCGGCAGTGTGGACGATGGCAAATCAACACTGATCGGGCGACTGCTGTATGACGCCAAGATGATCTTCGAAGATCATCTGGCGGCTTTGGAAGCGGACTCCAGGCGCGACGGTACTCAGGGCGAAGAGATTGATTTCGCGCTGCTGGTCGACGGTCTCGCCGCCGAGCGCGAGCAAGGCATTACCATCGATGTCGCCTACCGATTCTTTGCGACCGAGAAACGCAAATTTATCGTGGCTGACACGCCCGGGCACGAGCAGTACACCCGTAATATGGTGACAGGCGCCTCCACGGCTGATCTCGCCATCATTCTCATCGACGCTCGCAAGGGCGTGCTGACACAGACTCGGCGTCACTCCTATCTGGCCCAGCTGATCGGAATTCGCAACATCGTCCTTGCAGTCAACAAGATGGATTTGGTTGACTATGATCAGGGAAAGTATGAGGCCATCGTCAAAGACTACCGAAGCTTCGCAGCGAGCATCGGCATCAAGACTTTTGTGCCCATACCCATATCCGGCTTCAAGGGCGACAATATCACCGCTCACTCTGTGAACACCCCCTGGTACAAGGGCCCGACACTGATGACCCATCTCGAAATCGTCGAGCTGGATAATACGGCCAGTCAGGGCAAACCCTTTCGCATGCCTGTGCAGTGGGTCAACCGGCCCAATCTCGATTTCAGAGGCTTTTCCGGCCTGATCAGCAGTGGCGTGATCAGAAGCGGGGACGCGGTGCGGGTGCTTCCCAGTGGCAAGACCAGCACGATCAGCCGCATTGTTACATTCGATGGAGATCTCGAACAGGCGGTGGCTGGACAGTCCGTCACACTTTGTCTTTCCGATGAAATCGACTGCTCACGCGGAGATGTTATTTGCCGCGCTGAAGAACCGGTAGAAGTAGCAGATCAATTTGAATCAGCGCTAGTCTGGATGGCGGACGAGGAACTGATACCGGGCCGACCCTACTGGCTGAAGATCGGCACGCAGACCGTCACCGCGACGGTGAGTGCGCCCAAGCATCAGGTCAATATCAACACGCTGGAGCATCTGGCAGTTAAAACATTAGATCTAAACGCCATTGGCGTCGTGACAGTCACCACCGACCGCGCCATACCGTTCGAAGCCTATAGCGACAATCACACGCTTGGCGGCTTTATCCTGATAGATAAATTTACCAATGCGACCGTCGCGGCAGGCATGCTGCATTTCTCGCTTCGACGCGCTCAGAACGTGCATTGGCAGGCACAGGATGTCAGCCGCGAACGGCGGGCAGATCTCAAACACCAGAAGCCCGCAGTTCTCTGGTTCACCGGCCTCAGCGGAGCTGGTAAATCGACCATTGCCAATCTGGTTGAGAAAAAGCTGGCTCATTTGGGACGGCACACCTACTTGCTCGACGGCGACAACGTGCGCCATGGTCTGAACAAGGATCTGGGCTTTACCCAGGCTGACCGAATCGAAAACATCCGCCGCGTCGGTGAAGTTGCGAAGCTGATGACTGACGCGGGCCTGATTGTACTGACAGCCTTTATTTCCCCTTTCCGCGCCGAACGCAAAATGGTTCGCGACATGTTGCCGGAGAACGAATTCTGGGAGATCTTCGTGGATGCCCCGCTACAAGAGGCTGAATCGCGCGACGTCAAGGGTCTATACAAGAAGGCACGCGCCGGTGAGCTGAAGAATTTCACCGGAATCGATTCGCCCTATGAGCCGCCCGAGACCCCCGAGATTCACATTGACACCATGAACATGACAGCCGAAGAAGCTGCTGAACAGATCGTTCAGCAGCTGCTGAGATAGGACAAGTCGATTCCCCTGACGGGCATCGAAGGACGCCCGTTTGCGCAGGACTGTGGTCCGCTAGGACCGAGATCAGATAAAGCTTTAGTAGCTTGCTGCTTGCCTGCTCAAGAAGCTGTGGCCGAGTCAGCGATTACCGGGGTCATGGCTCGAGGTGTATCGACATGAGCCAATCCGGTTGAAATGCTTCAGCCCGGCTGGATTAAGGGCCATTGGCCGCTTTGGCCAGCGGGCGTGAATCAGACCTCAATCCTGCCCAGCGAGAATCTGACTCATCCGCTTTCCCGTGGCTGATTTCTTAAGCGCGTGGATGATCGCCTCCTTCAATGGCTCCTCGGAAAACTTGGGGTGTGCCAGATCGGTAGGCGTAGCCAGCGGACCGGTAAAAGATTCCCAATCTTTGCCAACCCACCACTCGCAGTGAGATGGAGGCGTTCCGTCTTCTAGCTCCCTTGACACGAATGTCTGTGTCTTCTCGTCGAAAGAGACATCCTCATTGATGCCGGTCACGATGAAACGCACAACCGCGTCAGCATAGGTGCTGCAAAAAGATTCGTGAATTGCTTTTTTACTAGTCATTGTGTGTATATGTTCGTTGAATTCAGGCCAGTTTCAGATCGAAACCAGATTTGCCGAGCTCGACTGCGATTTGTTCAAAGCCGCGCGTCGGCACTATGTCGCCCTCTCTGGCAACCAGTTGGGCGCGGTTTTCTTCAATCTGTTCGGGAATATCATCTCCAGAGGGGATATGAATTCCTTGAGTCAGGGTGACGTGCGCTATTTCGAATCCACCACCGCCTGCACCCAGAATGGTTTTGGTCGGGCCGTTCTCTGCCAGCAGCCAGATCAAGCCCGGGGTTACTGCGGACGGCTGCAACAGCGATATTGCCTCCGCAGGCAGAATGTCTTCAGTCATTCGAGTCGCCGCCGAGGGCGAAAGACAATTTACCCGAATATCCTGTTTCGCACCCTCGATGGCGAGGGTGTTCATCAGGCCGACCAGAGCCATCTTGGCCGCGCCATAATTGGACTGACCAAAATTACCATAGAGGCCGCTCGACGAGGTGGTAAAGACGATGCGGCCGTATCGCTGTTCGCGCATCAGGTCCCAGACCGCTTTGGTGCAGTTGACCGCGCCCATCAAATGGACGTCCATCACCATTTGAAAATCGGACAGCGGCATCTTTGCAAAGCTCTTGTCGCGCAGGATTCCAGCGTTATTGACCAGGATATCAACGCGACCCCATTTGCTCACCGCCTGATCAACCATGGCTTTCACGGCTTCGAAGTCGGTGACCGAGGCGCCACTGGCCATGGCTTCCCCGCCGGCGGCAATGATTTCATCGACCACCTTTTGTGCGGCTTCGGGAGATGAGCTGGTGCCATCACGTGCTCCGCCAAGATCGTTGACTACCACTTTTGCACCACGAGCGGCTAGTGCCAAGGCATGTGAGCGGCCCAGTCCGTTGCCCGCACCGGTCACGATCGCCACCCGGTTTTCAAAACTGATCGACATCACTTCCTCCATAGCAAACTCATTTGCGTCTGAGCGCCCCGCGCCTGGCTGATGATCATTCGATCCGGCGGAAAACAGGGAAAACAGACGCGACAACAGCCTCGGCTGCTCAACAAACGCAGAATTTCGAGATTGCGAATCGTACATCATGATGACACTGCTCCTCCCACGCGTTCTCGTGCGGATGGCAAGAGATCATATTTGCGCAATTGTCCCCGCAATTGGTGATAGCTCAGGCCGAGTAATTCGGCAGCGCGACGCTGGTTGTGGTGTGCAGCACGCAAGCCACCTGAAAGCAGCTTTTTTTCATAGCGGGCAACCTCAGCAGCCATATCCATGGGCATGGCCATAGAGGCCGCAGAATCGTCCGCGGCCTCTTGATTTTTTTTCTTCGATTCGAGGCCATTGTCGACATTTCTCGCCGACGCCACCGGTCCAAGCGTGACCGGCAGCCCGGGCCGAAAGGGCGAATCAAAGGGGTCGATCTGGATGCGACTCACCTTATCCTCAGACTCTGTTTGCTGATATAGCGCCCGCTCAATGACGTTACGCAGCTCTCTGACGTTGCCAGGCCAGTCGTGGCTCAGTAGCTGGTCGCGCACCGATGCAGAGAAGCCGCTAAACAGGGGGCGCCCCAGCTCCTTGGCCATGTCCTCTGCGAAGGCCTGAGCCAGCAGCAAGATATCGTCGCGCCGCTTGCGCAGTGGCGGCACCGTAATGACATCAAACGACAGTCGATCCAGCAGGTCCGCCCGGAACAGTCCAAGCTCAGCAAGGGCTGGCAAGTCGACATTGGCCGCGCCGACCAGACGAACATCAACCTTGCGGGTCTGGCTGTCGCCGACGCGCTCAAACTCACCGTATTCGATGACGCGCAGCAATTTTTCCTGAAGCCGACGGCTCATACTGGCCAACTCATCTACGAAGAGCGTGCCTCCGTCCGCAACTTCAAAACGCCCGACCCGATTCTTTGTGGCTCCGGTATAGGCGCCTGCCACGTGACCAAACAACTCTGAATCCAGCAGTTCCTCATTCAGGGCGGCGCAACTGAACTTGACATAAGGCCGCTGCCAGCGCTCCGATAGATAGTGAATGCGGGCGGCAATCAATTCCTTTCCACAGCCTCGCTCACCAACCACTAGTACCGGTTTATCGAGGCTGGCGACCGAAGAGGCGCGCTCAAGAACGGCCAGAAATTCGTCTGACTCCCCTAAAACCAGCTCTGCTTGTTCGCGTCGCATCATGTGGTCAATTTAACCACATTCTATCGTTTATTCCCACTTATTGGTGTATTCCACTAATCTTGCCTACGATTTAAAAACCAGAAAAGTATTTTTCTCATGATATTTCATACCCTTAGAGTTCTATTTTAATGTGGCATGAAGATCGCTATGTAAATGGCGTATTTCACCACTTTAATTTGGAGTCCTGCCATGGGCATCTTTTCCCGACTCTCCGACGTCATCAATTCGAATATCCATGCCATGCTGGACAAGGCTCAGGACCCAGAGAAGATGGTCCGGTTGATCATTCAGGAGATGGAAGACACTTTGGTCGAGGTCCGCAGCACCTCTGTCCGAACCCTCGCGCGCAAGAAAGAAGTGCATCGTGCGGCCGCGGCGTTAAAGTCAGAGGCGGCAGAGTGGCAGACCAAAGCCGAATTGGCTGTCTCCCGTGAACGAGACGATCTGGCGCGCGGCGCCCTCGCCGCGCGCAACCGCGCCACGGAGCAACTGGCCATGTACGAGAAGGAACTGGCCTTGCTGGAAGAAGAGATTCAGAAACTGGATCGGGACACGGCTCGCCTGAGAGCCAAGCTCGACGATGCGCGGGTTCGTCAAAAGACAATTGCTGTGCGGCAACAATCACTGAGCTCTCGGCTCAAGGTTCAGGGAAATATCCATGACGCTCGAATAGACCAGGCTATGGTCAAGATGGAAAACTATGAGAGCCGGATCGATCGCATGCAGGCCGAGGTCGAAAGCTATGATCTGGGCACTCGGGATCTCAAAATGGAACTGAGCGATTTAGCCGCTGAGGATGAATTTGAGGCGGAGCTGGCCGAACTGCGCAGCCGCGTGGGCAGACAAAACAACCCGTCTGCCAACCGTGCCTAATGAACGTTTTTGTGATTAAACAAGCCGGAGGAGGCTAGCCCGTGGAACAAGCACTGACTGTCATCTGCCTGTTTGTTGTCCTTCCGGCCATGATCCTCTGGTATCTGGATCGTCAGCGGCGGCGGCTAGACGATCCCGACCCAACCCGCTCCGCCTCTCTGTCAGAGCTCAATCAGCAGGCGCAGCGGATGGAAAAGCGGATCGAGGCGCTCGAGGAGATTCTCGATGTCGAGGCCCCAGAATGGAGGAAGAAACATCATGAGTAACTATTTCTGGTCAAACTGGAAACGTTATCCCTCGGTCGGCATGATCGGGGGAGTCCTGGCCGGCTTGGCCCACCACTTTGAGTGGAACCCGAGACTGCTGCGGGTCATCGTGGTCATCGTGGCCATCGTCTGGCTGGTACTGCCGGTAGCCATGGCCTACGGCATTCTTTGGTATCTGATGGAGCCCGAACAAGGCATGCCCGATCCAGCAACAGCATCCGACAGTTCTAAGGCAACGCCGCAGTCTCTGCGCGCCCGCTTCATGAAAATGGAGGGACGACTGCGCAATATGGAGGCCTGCGTCGCCTCCAGTGAATACGAGTTGCGCCGAGAGCTGTCCAAGCTATAGAAATGTATCGGCGGTTTTGTGCTAACACTTGATCTGCCGGAGCCGATGCGACTAGGCTCCAAGAACACAACACTGGGGCAATCAGATGCAGCGCAATTCGGAACTCAATGCAGGCCGTTTACTTGGCCCCATCGCCTTGGCCGCTCTACTTGCCTTTAGTGGCGGCTCCACATTTGCGGGAATGACCACGCAGACCACCGTTGACCCAACAACTGATGGGCTCACGGATGCATCAAGCGGCAGCACTTCATCCACTTCCGACTCGTCCGATGGCGATGACAAGAGGGAACAGGAGAAAACCGCTCGCAGATTCATCCAGAGAAATCTGGATCCGCTGCAGGCCGATCTTGCGCGCGGTAATGGCGAACATCTGACGGCACTTCTGGCCATACACGGCTGTCGCTTCGATTCCAGCGCTGCATTGATTGGTGCCGTTCGTGGAAGCTTCAGCGAACAGCTTGATCAAGCCCAGGCCATGCAGTCCCGCGCAGAAGCGCTTCACGGCATTGTGCTCGAAGGTGTCCGCGGGGAATTCGCTGCGGCCTGCGTCGCCTAAGCCCGCTTCGTCTTCGCCACCAAGCTCGGAGTGCATGACTGAGGGCGCTGTGTTGCGCCTGAAACCGGTGATCGCAGCTATCGCGCTGCTCCTGCTAAGCAGCCTCATTCAGGCGAACGAGTTCGACCCAGCCCAATCGGCGGCCCTGAAACGCGGCCTTGCCCAACATCCCGTCTGGCTGCAACTGCTGGAATACTCTGAAGGCGGTGCCGAAAGCGAAATCGAATCGGAGGAGTTCTTTCTCACTCCAGCCGGAAAATCCGATCCGCGCGCAGAACTGATTGCATCGATCGCGGCATTCTCTGAGCCGGCTGAGACAGACAAGGCCGATCGGCATGCACAGTGCCGATTCCCCGCCAGATATTTCTGGCTGGCCCAGCAACTGCCCGAACTTGCCACTGTCGCCCCCGCAATTCGATGTCGCGCAGTAGAGAATTGGATCAAAGCGGACCAGTTCAGATCCGTCAGCGTCATTATGGTCAGCGGCTTTTACGGTAGCCCGGCCGCATCCTTCGGCCACGCGCTGATCAAACTCAATAATGGCGAACAGGCACTCAAACGCGGGCTGCTCGACAAGGGCGCCAACTTCGGTGCCGT
>JBFJJV010000069.1:0-15249 GCA_041635265.1 Panacagrimonas sp. | reverse complement strand
TGTTAATTTGGAAAATTACCGATGTATTTACAAAACAAGCATGTGCCCAAATCGCCCTAAATTAACCCGAAAGCTCTAAGTTGGTCAGGCCGGCCGGGAATTTCTACTCGCTGACTTCTTTTTCCTCGGAAGCATCTTTTGATTTCTTTCCGAGTTTGGAGCGCGACAGATTGCGCAGAAACTCTTTTCTGACCAGCCGCCAGATGGGCACCTGCCGTTCGGCAAGGTCCTTCAGTGCGTTCAGCGGCTGCTGCGCCTGTCCCAGCTTTTGTTTGAGTTGCTCAGCGAAGTTCGCCTGCTGATCCACGAACAGCTGCAGGGAAAGCTCAAGATAGCGGCCGACGCTGGATTGCATCGGGTCGCCATAGAAACGGATGAAGAAACCGAGCAGGTCGGCCGTAAAGATCGGGTCGCCGCCTTGTTCCTGCTCCGCGATCACCTGCAGCAGGATGCTGCGCGTGATGTCTTCCTGAGTTCGCTTGTCCTCCACTCGAAACCGGATGTTGTTCAGGACCAGTTGCCGCACTTCTTCCAGTGTGATGTAGCGGCTGATCTCCGTATCGTAGAGGCGGCGATTTGGGTATTTTTTGAGGACGCGGATTTCGGACATGGCTGAAGTCATGTTGCAGTGCGTCAAGAATGCCAGAAAGCCGGCCGGCGCGTTAGGTCTATGCCGACCTAGCGATCGCTGAATGGATGGGACGCTTTTCTGACCGAATCGAGTGACCATCGGCTGATCGCCTGGTCCAGAAGTTCCTCGACCGGCGCTCGGGGGTCTTCTGGTAAGCGCTGATGCAGGAATTTCAGGGCCTCCGAGATGTTCCGGGACGCATGATTAGCCTTCAGCGGTTCTGCATGATTCTGCTTGCTGAGTTTGCGCCCATTTTCATCCAGCTTCAGGGGCAAATGTGCATAGGCAGGCACCGACAGGCCGAGGGCATCCATCAATTTAATTTGGCGAAAAGTGGAAGAAATGAGGTCGGCCCCCCGGACTACATCGGTGATGCCCATGGCATTTTCGTCAATGGCGCAGGCAAGTTGATAGCCGATGATCCCGTCTTTTCGCTGAATCACGAAGTCGCCGATGTCTGTTGCCAACTGTGCACGTAGGCTGCCCAAAACTTGGTCATTGAATGTCAGTAGTTGATCGGGAACGCGCATGCGAAGGGCCGATTCCTGGCTATCGAGCGCCAGATTGCGGCAGGTTCCGATGTAAACGGGCTCTTCCGTGGGTAGGTCGCGTTGACGTTTTAGTTGTGCCTTGGTGCAGCGGCAGTAAAAAACGGCATCAGTTTTTTTCAATAAATCAATAGCATGTGCGTATTCGTCAAGGTGCTCGCTCTGTTTATATGGGCGCTCGTCCCAATGCAGGCCGTGTTGCTCGAGTTGGGTGTAAATCGTGGATTCAGCAACAGGCACGATCCTTGATGCATCCAAGTCGTCTATTCGCAATAACCATTGACCAGAAGCCGAGCGCGCCGCGAGATAACTGCCCAGAGCAGCGATCAGCGACCCGAAGTGAAGAGGACCCGATGGAGTGGGTGCGAAGCGACCGATGTACTGTTTCATTCGTTTGATTTCAAAGCTGATGATGAAAGGTCTCAAATGGCAGATGAATTAACAAGCGGAACTCATTGATTCGACAAAAGATGAGTTACACTATTCAGCACATAAAAGCAGGTATCGTCATGTTCGCTACGGCGCCGCAGGTAAGAGTTGAGGCCACCCCCCGTTCGGAGGGGCGGTCGTGAGCTTGCGAGCCTTGCTGCTGGATGTGGACGGAACCGTCGCCGATACCGAACGTTACGGTCATCGACCAGCCTATAATCGCGCCTTCCGCAAACTGGAGCTGGGCTTTCGCTGGGGGCCTAAACTCTATCGTGAGCTATTGATTCAGCCTGGCGGCAAAGAACGCATTCTGCACTACGTCAATTATTACCAGCCTGATCTGGGGGGGCACGCAGAAGCTTTTGCGGAGAACCCGAAAGCTTGGGTCGCCAAGGTGCACAAGCTCAAGTCTCACTATTACCGCCGTTATCTGCGCATGGGCTTGGTGCCTCTGCGTCCGGGTGTGGCGCGTCTGATCCGCGAGGCCGCAGCTGCAGGGATCAACGTGGCGCTGGTCAGCAATGCCAGCCGCGCCAGTTTGCGGCCTGTGCTGCGCTATGGCCTGGGTGAAGAACTGGCGGACCGGATTGACCTGGTAGTCAGCGGAGAAGACGTCTGTGCAAAAAAGCCGGCGCCGGACAGTTATCTGCTGGCCTTGCACAAATTGGGTCTGACTGCCGCTGAATGTGTGGCATTGGAAGATTCCGACATCGGTCTGCGTGCGGCGCACGCGGCGGGGGTCACTACCGTCGTCACCACCAATTCGAATACCGAAGGTCAGGATTTTTCGAAGGCTGTGATGGTGCTCGACGGTTGTGGCGAACCGGATCAGCCAGCGCAGCTATCGCGGGGTGCCTGGACCGACCCTTATCTGACCCTGGCCCATCTACGGGACTTTGCTGAGCAGGCTTGCTCTGCTGCTTGAAGAGCTAGCTCTGCCGACAACAGTCGGCGCGCTACCTCCTTTTTGATTACTGGCAGCGACTGCGATCTGCTCCCAGGCTGGTCGCGTTTCTGCGCGCCGGCCAGAACTTCAAAGCCGAACTGGCGTTGAAGCGCATTTGCGCGCAAAATTTCCAGGAAATCGGTCTTGGCCGGAATCGGTGTCAAAAGCTGGTTTATCAGAAGATTCAACAAATTAACAATTATCCACCGGCCCAATAGCAGCGATAGATTGAGGTTATGGGCAGGATAAAAAATATTGCATTGACAGTGGCTGCGGGGCGGGTACTCTTCGCGATCAACTTTTGCATTTATCGCAAGCTATCTTTTTAGGGAGAGCAAACAATGGCATTGAAAGGTTCCAAAACCGAAGACAATCTGAAAGCGGCTTTTGCCGGCGAGTCTCAGGCTAATCGCCGCTATCTGTACTTCGCGCAGAAAGCGGACGTAGAGGGCTATAACGATGTTGCCGCCGTGTTCCGCTCCACCGCGGAAGGTGAGACTGGCCACGCGCACGGGCATCTCGAGTATCTCGAATCCTGTGGAGATCCCGCCACTGGCCTGCCGATCGGCTCTACTGGTGACAACCTCAAGGCTGCCATCGCTGGCGAAACCCACGAGTACACGGATATGTACCCTGGCATGGCCAAGACCGCGCGTGACGAAGGTCATGACGAAGTCGCTGACTGGTTCGAGACTCTGGCCAAAGCCGAGCGCTCTCACGCCAATCGATTCACCAAGGCCCTGAACGAAATGGCCTAGTTGCTGGATTAGAGTTTTATCTACTGCGCCGGGCTAGTCCCGGCGCAGTCATTTCAGTTGAGCCAAAATCATGAGTGAAACCGAAGTAAAGCCGGAAAAAGCAGGCGAAGGCGGGCTTTCTGCACCGACCCGCCATCCTCTGGAATGGAAAACGGAGGCGTTTTACGACGAAGGGCCACTATTCGAGGAATTGGAACGGGTCTATGACATCTGTCATGGATGCCGCCGCTGTGTGTCCTTATGTCAGGCGTTTCCGGTGCTGTTTGATCTGGTAGATGACTCTTCGACATTCGAGGTCGATGGCGTCGACAAGCAGGACTACTGGAAAGTGGTGGACCAGTGCTATCTCTGTGATCTCTGCTATCAGGTGAAATGCCCTTACGTTCCCCCTCATGAATGGAACGTGGATTTTCCACACTTGATGCTGCGCGCCAAGGCCGTACAGTTCAAGAAAGGGGAGGTGGGCACTGCGCGAAAAATGCTGACCAATACCCGCAACATCGGTGGTCTGGCCAGCATCCCGGTGGTTACCGAGACGGTGAACGCGAGCAATCGCAGCCCGACCATGCGCAAGCTGATACAGAGCGCGCTGGGTGTGCACCCGGAAGCGCAGGTTCCGACCTATCACAGCAACACGGCGCATAAGCGCTACAAGAAATTGCCGGCGCCTTCAGTCGCAGAAGCGGTTCAAGCGGGGCGCTCACGCGGCAGGGTCGCCCTGTTCGTCACCTGCTACGGCGAATACAACATGCCTCAGGTCAGCGAGGATCTGGTCAAGGTGCTGCGGCACAACAATATCGAGGTCAAACTCATCGAGCAGGAAAAGTGCTGCGGCATGCCCAAGCTCGAGCTGGGAGATCTGGAATCGGTAGAAAAGTTCAAGCAATTCAATCTGCCGATTCTGAGCAAGGCCGTCAGCGAAGGCTGGGACATCATGGCGCCGATTCCTTCCTGTGTGCTCATGTTCCGTCAGGAAATTCCGCTGATGTTTCCAGACGATGCGGAGGTGCAGTCGGTCAAGGCCAATATCTACGATCCCTTCGAGTACCTGATGTATCGGCACAAGGCTGGTCTGTTCAACACCGATTTCAAATCAAAGTTGGGCAAGCTGGCTTATCACGCGCCCTGTCACCAGCGCGTGCAGAACGTGGGCCCCAAGACCAAGGATATTCTTTCCCTGATTCCCGGGACCGAGATTGAATTCATTGAGCGCTGCTCGGGTCACAATGGCACTTATGGCGTGCGCGACGAGACCTACAAGCTTTCCATGAAGATTCTCAAGCCGGTACTCAACCGCGTAAAGAAGGCGGAAGTTGATTACGTCACCAGTGATTGCCCCATGGCGGCAGATCATATCGCGCATGGATTGAATGGTGAGAAGCCCGCTCTGCATCCGGTATCCCTGCTGCGGCAGGCTTACGGCATCTGAGCCAAGGAAAGAAAGGTAAGCAAGATGGAAAAGCTGCAAATCAAGGATCTATGGAAACTCGAGGACTATGCCCAAGAGCGGCCGGGGTTCAAGCAGAAAGTCCTGGCGCATAAGCGGCACCGCAAGCTGCATCTGGGTGATCACTTCACACTCCTGTTTGAAGACCGCCTGACCATTCAGTATCAGATTCAGGAGATGCTGCGGATTGAGCGCATCTTCGAGCGCACGGCAATCCAGGAAGAGCTGGATTCTTACAATCCGCTGATTCCCGACGGCAGTAACTGGAAAGCGACGCTACTCATCGAATACGAGGATGAGCAAGTGCGCGCCCGAAAACTGCAAGAGTTACGCGGCGTCGAGCGCAGTATCTGGGTGCAGGTGGGAGACTTGCCGCGGATCAATGCTTTCGCAGATGAGGACATGGAGCGGGAGAACGAGACCAAGACTTCGGCTGTGCACTTTATGCGCTTCGAACTGCCCGGCCCGGCGGTCAAATTGTTGCGAGAAGGCATGGAGCTTCGCTTTGGCGTAACCCATCCTGCTTACAACGTAGAGCAACTGCTCACGGATCAGGCGCGTGCATCGCTTCTGGCCGATCTGGGCTGAGAGACTGCCCAGTTCAGGTATCCAGCGCCCTCTCGGATCGCCTTCTGGGGCGTCCGGCTAGTGCTGGGTTCCAGCTGCATCGTTTGCTCCAGGTTTCTGGGCTGGGCTCATAAAGTAAAGCTATGACAAAGACTTACGCGGAATCTGGGATTTTCATCCGCGTTGCCTTCGGCGCGTTTACTGTTTTTGCCAGTCGCCCGGGGGAAGCGCAGACGGCGTCTCGCCCTCCCAGTTCTTGGCGCGATGCTCAGCCACCACCTGAGTATAGATACCCCCTCGCACGCCGAAATCACCGGTCAGGCGCATGAAGCGCGGTCGGGTCGCTTTCACCAGATCATCGAGTATCTGATTGGTCACCGCCTCGTGAAAAGCCCCCTCGTTGCGGAAACTCCAGATATACAGCTTCAATGCCTTGAGTTCAACGCATCGTTTTTCCGGAATGTATTCGAGGTACAAGGTGGCAAAATCCGGCTGCCCAGTCTTGGGACACAGGCAGGTAAATTCTGGAATTCGCATGCGAATCAGGTAATCACGCTCCGGATTGGCGTTGACGAATGAGAGAAGCTTTTTGCTCGGCTGCTTGGGCATGACAAAATCTGCAGATTTAATGGGTAGGGGAATATCGCCACCTAATTTACACTAGGTGATTCCCAACGCTGCCTTTGCGCAAACTTCACTAAAAAAACCGAATGCGCCTCTCCGGAATCAAGCTCGCCGGCTTCAAGTCTTTCGTTGACCCCACGCAACTACCGCTGCCGACCAACCTCACGGGTGTGGTTGGCCCCAACGGCTGCGGCAAGTCCAACATCATTGATGCAGTGCGCTGGGTTCTCGGCGAAACCAGCGGCAAGCAGCTGCGTACACAGGATTCTGACGACGTCATCTTCAACGGGTCCAAGACGCGCAAGCAGGTCGGGCGCGCCAGTGTTGAGCTGATGTTTGATAACAGTGACGGCCAGATTGGCGGTGCGTATGCGGCGTATACCGATATTGCCGTGCGGCGCGAACTGACGCGTGACGGAAACTCGCAGTATTTTCTGAACAATCGCAAGTGTCTGAAGCGGGATGTGACGGATCTGTTTCTCGGCACCGGTTTGGGGGGTAAGAACCAGTACGCGATCATCGAGCAGGGCATGGTCTCGCGCATGATCGAGGCGCGCCCCGAGGAATTGCGCACCTGGCTTGAGGAAGCCGCCGGCATCTCCAAGTACAAGGATAGACGCAAGGAAACAGAGTCGCGCATTCGGCAGACGCGAGAAAATCTGTCTCGCCTGAATGACATGCGCTCGGAACTGATTGCCCGGTTAGATGTTTTGCGCAAGCAGGCAGCCAACGCAGAAAAATACAAAGAATTCAAGGGCCAAGAGCGCATTCTCAAGGCTGAAATCATCGCCTTGCGCGAGCGCGCTCTGGAAGCTGATTCCAAAACTCACGAAGCCCAGATCCAGCAGCTGGAACAGGCTCTGGAGCAGGCGCGTGCCAATGTCGCTGCCGCCTCACAGGGCCGCGAAGGCGCCGAGGGTCGACGCCGCGAAGCGCAGCAGGCACTGAGCCTTGAGCAGGGCAAGGTGTTTGAATCCGAGGGCACCGCCAACCGTCTGGAGCAGGAACTCGGTCATGCCCGCCAGCTCAGGGCGCTCAAACAGCGCGAGATCGAGCAGCTGGACCGTACCCTGCTTGAACTGGACCGTCGGCGCGAGCAGGACATGGCAAAACTCCAGCAGGCGCTGGAAGAAGTCAAGGTCCTGGAGAGCCAGACCGAGACAGCTCAGCGCGAGCACGAAGAAGCCAAATCCAATCTGGCCGTTTCGGAAGAAACTTCGCAGACCGAGCAGACGCGCTGGGACGATTTCAGAACATCTTCGGAACAGCCCCTGTTCGATACCGAGGGCGAGCGCGTGCGGGTGCAAAGCCTGGAGCGTGCTCAGTTTCAGCTGGAAGAACGCTACAAGCGCCTGAGTGCTGAAAGCGCCGGGCTCGACATTGCGCCGATCCAGTCGTCACTGTTTGACGCTGATGCAGATCTGAAGCGACTGGATTCGGATCTGGCCGACGATCAGGCCCGCCTTGAGACTCTGGACCGAGATTTGTCCACCCTGCGCGAGCAGCGCGCCGCGCTCGACGGTGGCCTGCACGAATCTCGCCAGCAATATCAATCGGCCCGTGGCCGCCTGTCGTCTCTGGAAACGCTGCAGCAGGCCGCTTTGAAGCAGGATGATGTTGAACTGGCATCCTGGATGCGGCAGCGCACCATGCAGGATAAGCCACGTCTGGCGCAGCATCTGAAAGTGGACTCGGGCTGGGAGGCGGCGGTAGAGCATGTGCTCGCGGGACTGCTGCAGGCGCCCCTGCTGGATGATCAGGCCCTGGCGCAGCAGAATTGGCCCAAGGCCGGTGTGGTGTTGCTGGATGGCCGTACGGGTGCGTTTTCAGCGCCTGAGGATACGCTCGCGGCCCGCGTGGATGGGCCGCTGGCGGTCCATGATTTTCTGTCCACAGTGTATTGCGCCGACGATGCGAGCGCTGCAAGGGCAAAGCTCGCTCAGCTGGGGGCGGGCAAGTCCGTCGTCACCCCCGACGGCGTCTGGCGCGGCCAGGGCTGGGTGCGCGCACCACGCACGGACGCCGAGCAAAGTGGCGTCATCGCCCGTGAGCAGCTGATCGGACAGCTCAAGAAGCAGGTAGAAGAGCTGAGCCGAAACATCGAAAGTCGCGAGGCCGAGCTCGCGGAGGTACGCAGCAAGCAGCAGGCCGCCGAGACCGAGCGTCGCGAAGTCGGCACCCGCTTCGACCAGGCGCGTGGGCGTCAGGCTCAGCGCATGGCGTTCAGGCAGGCGCAGGCGGTTCGCCTGGAGCAGACCCAAACCCGTATCGAGGCCCTGGTCAAGGATATTGAGGCGCTCAAGACCCAGCGCGACCAGCAGGCCCAAGAGCTGAGTGACTCGCGTGAGAAGCTGAGTAATCTGGAAGCGGTGGCGCAGCGCCTGCGTGAAGAACGTGTGCAGTTCCAGCAGTCGTTGGCTCGCGCGCGTGATGCGGTAACGCGCAATCGTGCCCTGCTGGCGCAGGCGGCGCAGAAGGAAAATCAGGTTCAGATTCAGCTGGCAACCCGAAGGAGTCACGCCGAGGCGCTGAATCAAAGCACACATGATGCGGCGGAAAGCCGCGAACAGCTGCTTGCTGACCGAGGTGGCCTGATCAAGGAAGCAGAAGAACTCGATGCACCGCTGCAGCAACAGCAGGCAGAAGCTGAAAGTGCCCGCGCGGCGGTCGAAACCGCGCGCGCACTGCTCAAGACCGTCGGCATGGCTCTGGAGGCTGCCGAACAGGCGGTAGGCAAGGGCGCTCTGGAGTTTGGTGAGGCGGAAGCCGCAAAAGACGCGGCGCAGGAAAAGCTGCAGCAAGCGCGCATCGAATTCGAGAATATGCGGGCCCGTCGTGAAGGTCTGAGAGAGCAGCTTGACGAAGCTTGTCAGGCTGGTTCATTTGAGCGCGAAGCTGTATTCGCCGGCTTGTCGGAAGAAGCAAGCGCCCAGGAGTGGGAAGAAAAAATAACTGCCCTCGGACGACGCATTGATCGCCTGGGCGCGATCAATCTGGCCGCCATCCAGGAACTTGAAGAGGCGCAGGCGCGCGAGACTTATCTGGGCGAGCAGTACGATGATCTCACCGGAGCGCTGGACACTCTGGAAGAGGCTATCCACAAGATCGATACCGAGACCAAGGAGCGTTTCAAGGAAACCTTTGAACGGGTGAATGGCACGTTCAAAGAGCGTTTCCCCAAACTCTTTGGCGGCGGTGAGGCCTATCTGGAATTGACCGGTGACGATCTGCTAAATACCGGCGTGCGCGTGATGGCGCGGCCTCCCGGCAAGCGGAATTCATCCATCCAGATGCTCTCTGGCGGTGAAAAAGCGATGACAGCCGTGGCCTTGCTGCTGGGTCTGTTTGAACTGAATCCGGCGCCGTTTTGTCTGATGGATGAGGTAGACGCGCCGCTGGATGATGCTAACGTCGCCCGTTACTGCGAAGTCGTGCGCGAGATGAGCGAAAGTGTGCAGTTCATTATCATCACCCACAACAAGTTGACGATGGAGCTGGCAGGTCAGTTGCACGGCGTGACGATGCAGGAAGCAGGCGTATCGCGTCTGGTCAGTGTAGACGTGCAGCAGGCGGTGGAATTGACAGGTAAATCTGATCCTGGTGTAGCAGCCGAAATGCAAACCGAAATTTCAACTTCTTAAGGAGCAAGCAATGGGCGAATTGCAGTGGGCACTGCTCATCGTCTGCGTCGTGCTGGTCGTGGCGCTTTACGTATTGAGTCGCCGAAATGGGGGCGTGCTGGGCGACGAGGAGTCGAAACATTCCCTGTTTCAGAACCGTGATGCCGGGGGCAATCAGATGGATTTGCTCAGTCCGGCGACGTCAGACACGGCTTATGATGAATTCGGTGTAGGACGCAAGCGTTCACGGTCAGGCGGAAGCCAGCGGACGGAGGAACAGCCCTTGCCGCCGCGGCAGACCGATGATGGTTCTGTGCGCGAGCCGCCGGAGCCTTCGATGGCGACACTGCTACATCCCTTGCCCGGACAGTCACCGGTATCACGTCGTCGGCAGACGGCTCCAGAGCAGGCGTCGGCCGGTGATGACCCGGCAAATGAGGTGAAAACTGTCGAAGACAACAAGATGATTGCCCTGATCGTCGCGCCGAGCGAAGAAAAGGATATTCAAGGGCCAGAGCTGCACGCCGCCCTGAAAGCACAGGGCCTGAATTTTGGCGAGGGGCAGGTTTATCACCGCACCATCGGCGGCCGCATCGTTTACTCGGTGAGCAGTTTACTCAAGCCAGGTACTCTGATTCCAGATGAAGCAGAGCGCTTTACGACCAAGGGGCTGACGGTGGTTCTGAGTCTGCCGGGGCCGGTGACGCCCGGCATCGCTCTGGAAGACATGCTGGAGGCAACGCGGGCTGTCGCCGAGGCGCTCAAATGTGACATCTACGACGCCCGTCGTGAGCGACTGACCGAAGAAGTCTGCACGGAGTTGCGTCAGGAAGTCGAGGACTGGGCCAGAGCCTCGTCCTGATCCGATATCCTTGATCGACGGTGTAGTGGTCCGGAGATTCTTGCTCAACATTGAGTCGCTAGCGTGAACGACACTACCTCCTGTTCGAAGCCAGAAGCCGAAGCCAGGGCGGCCACCTTGCGCAGTCTGCTGGCCGAGCACAATCATCGCTACTACGTCCTCGATGAGCCGTCGATTGCCGACGACCAATACGATGGCCTTTTTCGCGAATTGCTCGATCTGGAGACACAATTTCCAGAACTGATCAGCCAAGATTCGCCAACGCAGCGCGTCGGCTCGGCACCGGCGGCCGGTTTCCTGGAAGTAGAGCACCGCGCGCCGATGCTTTCGCTCAACAATTGTTTCAGCGATTTGAGCAAGGAAGATTCCGGAGAGCGCCACAAGGAACTCTATGATTTTGACCGTCGGGTTCGTGAGGGACTGAACCGCGAACGTGTTATCTATGTGGCCGAGCCAAAACTCGATGGACTGGCCGTGTCGCTGACCTATGAGAACGGCGTATTTGTTCGCGGAGCCACGCGTGGTGATGGCCGTCGCGGTGAAGACATCAGCAGCAATTTGAGAACCTTGCGCAGCCTGCCACTGAAACTGCTTGAAGCGGGTAATGGCAAGGGCAAACGTTTCCCGCAGCGCATTGAAATCCGCGGCGAAGTTTTTATGCCGCTGTCCGCTTTCAGGCGCATGAACGCTGAAGCAGAAAAGCGTGACGAGAAAGTGTTCGTGAATCCGCGCAACGCCGCCGCAGGTTCACTGCGCCAGCTGGACCCACGGCTGACGGCGAAGCGCCCTTTGTCGATCTATGCCTATGGGCTGGGGGCAGTCGACGACTGGGCGGAACCAGCTACTCATTGGGAAGTGCTGAAACAACTCAAAGCATGGGGTTTGCCGGTCAGTAAACTGGCTGAGCGCGTGAGCGGTGCCGAGGGTTGTCTCGATTATTACGCCCGTATCGGGGAGCGCAGATCCAAGCTCGCTTTCGACATCGATGGGGTTGTCTATAAACTCGATGATCTGGCCGGGCGTCAGGAATTGGGCAGCGTTTCGCGCGCGCCGCGCTGGGCCATTGCACACAAGTTTGCTGCTGAAGAAGCGGTCACCGTGGTGGAGAACGTGGAGTTCCAGGTCGGCCGGACCGGGACGCTTACCCCGGTGGCGCGACTCAGGCCCATCTTTGTCGGCGGCGTCACCGTCAGCAATGTAACCTTGCACAATATGGACCATGTGCGCCGACTGGGGCTGATGGTGGGGGATACCGTCACCGTGCGCCGCGCCGGCGACGTGATTCCCGAGATCAAGGAAGTGATCGCCGATCAAAGGCCCGCTGATGCCCGCGAGATTGCGCTGCCGGGACAGTGTCCGGTTTGTGCATCCGAAGTGGCGCGCTCCACCCGTATTCGTAAAGTGCGTGGTGAAGAGCTGGTAGAGGACATGTCGGACTACGTTTGCACGGCAGGCCTGAGCTGCAAGGCGCAGCTGCTGGGCGGACTCCAGCATTTTGTCTCGCGGCGTGCGCTGGATATCGAAGGCCTCGGCGAGAAGGTGCTGGCGCAGCTGATCGACGCCGGGCTGGTCAACAATCCTGCGGATCTTTTTTCACTCAGCGCGGAACCATTGATCGAGCTGGAAAGGATGGCAGAGAAATCCGCCCGAAATCTGGTGGAGGCCATCGCCAAGGCGCGCAAGACGACATTTGCCAAGTTGCTTTACGGCCTTGGCATTCACGAAGTCGGCGAAGCGACAGCGCGAAATTTGGCGGATCATTTCGGCACATTCGAGGCGCTGATCGCGGCCAGTGGGCAGGATGCCGTGACCGAGACCGATCCTGATCTCAAGGACAAGGATCGCTTTCCGCTGTTGCGCGAGGTGCCGGATGTCGGCCCCGAGGTGGCGCGCTCCATCGTGCACTGGTTCGCGGACGATCAGCATAGGCGCCTGCTGCAAGACCTGATGGAGGCCGGCGTCGAACTGGAAAAGCCGCCAGAAAAATCGTCACAGAGTCAGGCCCTGCAGGGCAAGACCTTTGTCGTGACCGGCACGCTGCCCGTGCCGCGCGACGAAGCCAAGGCTTTGATTGAATCTCATGGTGGCCGCACAAGCGGCTCAGTTTCATCCAAGACGGATTATCTGCTGGCCGGCGAAGCTGCAGGCTCCAAGCTGGCCAAGGCGGAAAAGCTGGGCGTTACCGTTCTGGATTGGGACTCATTGCAGAAGTTGATAGCAGGAAGCTGAAGTGATGGTTTATGGAGTGCTCTCGGCCATCGGGACGCAATTATGTCAGGCCTCGGTTTGTGGAACGTGGTGCGGTGATTGCGCTCAAAAGAAAGAGCTTGAGGACGAACAGATTTTCTGGCAAAGGCAAACGGAATCAGCGTGCGAAGACCCAGTCAGAAGGCTCAACTTGTAGAGCACAAAAGCGCCGTGATGCGCCTTTCCAATTCGTCGCGCACTTTGCGAAATGCACGCAATGCTCCTTCTGGGTCCGAGGCACGATCCACTGACGCAGGATCTGGCAAGGGCCAGTGAACACGAGTGACGTTTCCTGGCAGCACGGGGCAGACCTCGTCCGCGCAAAGGGTCACGACATAGTCAAATTCTGCGGCGTTGAATTCACTCACGCATTTTGAGCGATGCTGCGAAATATCAATGCCAATTTCCCGCATTACCTTAACTGCCAGGGGGTTGACGGATGCAGGCATCGACCCGGCACTTGCGACGCGGCCAGGCTCAGCGAGGATTTTTCGACCCAGGCCTTCGGCCATTTGACTGCGGGCGGAGTTGGCAACACACAGGAAAAGTAGATTCATTTGACGCGAATGCCTCTTTCGTACCAAGGTTTGGTGATGTTGACGATATGCACCACTGACAGCATGACCGGCACTTCGATTAGCACGCCCACCACGGTCGCCAAGGCCGCACCGGATTCGAATCCAAACAGGGCAATGGCGGCGGCAACAGCCAGTTCAAAAAAATTGCTCGCTCCGATGAGTGCTGACGGCGCCGCAACACAGTGGGCTTCTCCTGTCCAACGGTTCAGCAGATAGGCCAGGCCCGAATTGAAATAGACTTGGATCAGAATCGGGACCGCCAACATGGCGATGATCAGCGGCTGTCTAACTATCTGTTCACCCTGAAAACCAAATAACAGGACCAGTGTGGTCAGCAGGGCCACTATGGAAAGCGGTTGCAGCTTGCTCAAAACTAGGGCCAATCCATCCTCCCCACGCCAAGCCAGAATTCGTTTCCGTAGAAACTGGGCCAAGATGACCGGCAGTACGATGTATATCCCAACGGACAACATCAGCGTGTCCCAAGGCACAGTGATGGATGCCAGGCCAAGGAGCAAACCCACGATGGGCGCGAAGGCAAACACCATGATGACGTCGTTCAGGGCCACCTGACTCAGCGTGAAATGTGGCTCACCCTCAGAGAGGTTGCTCCACACGAACACCATCGCGGTGCACGGTGCGGCGGCCAGCAAGATGAGTCCTGCAATGTAGGAGTCGATCTGCTCTGGCGGCAACCAATCTCGGAACAAGGTGGCAATGAACAGCCAAGCCAACAGTGCCATCGAAAAAGGCTTGACCGCCCAATTCACAAACAGGGTGACGCCGATACCTCGCCAATGCTCCTTGACTTGATGCAGCGCTGAAAAATCGATCTTGACCAGCATCGGGGTAATCATCAGCCAGACCAGACCTGCAACCGGCAGATTGACCTTGGCGAGTTCCATGCCGCCGATCGCTTGAAACACGTCTGGAAATGCGAAGCCCAGGGTGACACCCACCACAATGCAGATCGCGACCCAGATGGTTAAAAAGCGTTCAAAAGTCGACATGGTTTTTTTAACTGTAGCAAGCGGATGGACTGAATTCTGATGAAAGTCTAGGCGCGCAGCACACGGCCGCCGCAGGACTGTCGGATTTGGCACATTCAGCGACGCCTTTTCCGAACACTGGAATTTCGCTTAGAGTCTGAAAGGTTTCCCAAGCGATGCCAGAAGGGTCTTTCAGCCAATATTTATTTGAATTGGCATAGCAGCAGGCTGCGCCGCTTTCGTCGATGGCCGAAAGCTCAGCTGCTTTCGCCTGCTCCCTCAGGGCAGCCAAGGCCACCTCGGATTCCACTTGGAAACCCAGGTGATTTACGCCAGCGCCTCCTGCAGAAATCGCGAAATTGATTCTTGGGTCATTGAGTATCCATTTGGCGTGGTCGTCTTTCTGCGCGCTGGGCTCGGCATCAAACACCGTGTTGTAAAACGCGATGCTCTGAGCCAGTTCCTGGACGGATACATGGACATGAAATCGCTTCATGAGAATGATGCCTAACAGCTGGATGGAAGGTCGCAAGGGCCGCCGGAGCCAGCGCAGCACTTTTCGGTCAGAAAGGACAAAAGTTCATTCATGGCCTGGAAATCTGCGGAGTAATAGATGTACCGGCTCTCTTGCCGTGCATGGATCAGTCCCGCGTTTTTCAGCTCTTTGAGATGGAATGACAGCGTGGCCTGTGCTGTGCCGAGTTGCTCGCCGAGTGCACCAGGATTGAGGCCTTCTGGTCCGGCTTGAACCAAAGCACGAAACGCGGCCAGGCGGGTTTCCTGGGCAAGCGCCGCGAGACGTAAGGTAGCGGTCGATGTATCCATATATCCAGTATTATAGAAACATTAATCGTCGACAAGAGGCGACGTTTAAAATTATCGCTGCAAAGCAATTACTTGAGCTCAGCCACTATTCTATTCGCCAGACATTTTTACCCCGTTCTGAGCGCCGCCTTTGGGTTTAAGACTTCCAACAAGGCGGAACTGGGAGCAACTGAGCAGC
>JBFJJV010000068.1:0-15264 GCA_041635265.1 Panacagrimonas sp. | reverse complement strand
CAAAGGCCCTTCCTTGTCCGTTATGAAACGAATCTTCGTGCCCGTCTCGGCGGTATAGCGATCAAATACCGGCTTGATCAGATCTTCAATTCGTGCCGAATAAACAGTCAGTTCCGTCGCCTGCGCAGCGAGGCTAAGAAAACTTCCGAAAACCAATAGGATAGCGAATAGGCAGCGCATAACGTTCCCGCGAATGAGAATAGTTCGCAATTATAGCGCGCGACCGGATTTTCGTTGCAGACCCTACCGTACTGACGGTCTGTCCAAACCTGTTGGCCCCCGAGGACCCTGTGAAATCCCCATACACTGGCGGTATTCCGCACGACGACCAAGACTTTGACTCGACCGTTCTGGATCAGGAGGGGATTATGAAAACGGTATCACTCCGATGGATTGGCAAGAGGCGCCTGCGCGAACTGGCTATCGCGCTCTGGCTGCTCGCATTTTTGGCCATACCCCCTGCTGCATGGGCGGAAACGACCGAAGCTCTGGATGTGAAACCTGCAGCCGCCTCAGGATCTGTGCCGGCCTTACGCGATGTCGTGGTCGTCGGCAGCAATTGGGATGGGACGGCAGAAATTTTCGATCCTGAAACTTTCGAAGTGCTGAAGCGGATCAATCTGGTGCCCGATCGCGAGGAGCGCGTGAAGGACATCGAAGACGCGGGGCTGATACGGCGCTTCATGTATTGGTTTGTGCGTACCGTGCCGGGCGAGGGACATGATCAGTTGGTGGATGATCTGTTTCCATCTAGAGATGGTCTCTATCTCTATGCTTCTCGACCGAGTTTTTCGGATGCCATCGCCATCGATGTGAACAGCGGCGAAATTGTGTGGCGCACGCCGATTGAAGGCAGCCGATCGGATCACGCAGCGCTGTCTCCCGATGGCAAGACGTTCCTGGTTTCCGCGATCACTGCGGGGAAAGTAGTGGCGATTGATACAGCGACCGGAAAGATTGTGAAGGAGTATCAATCCGCCGATCAACCACATGAAAACACTTATTCAAAAGATGGCAAGCGCATCTATCACGCCAGCATCGGCAAAGTCTTTGTGCCGACCACGGCGCGTTGGCTGGATTGGTTGAAAGGGGATCGCCGTTTCATTATCTGGGACGCGGAATCAGGGGCGACGCTCAAAAAAATCGACATGGCGGAAAAGATTCGGGCGTTTCTGGGTCAGCGCTGGCTGGATTCGGCGGTGAGGCCGATGGCCGTGACGCCAGATGAAAAATTCGTCTACATGCAGATTTCCTTCTTTCACGGTTTCTTCGAATATGATCTTGCCAAGGAGAAGATCACGCGCAAGCTGGATCTTCCGATTCCCGAAAAAATTGCGCGACTGCCTTATCGAAAGTATCAACTCAACTCGGCGCATCATGGATTGGCGATCAACCACGCGGGCACCAAACTCTGCGCTGCAGGCACCATGGATGGTTACGTCGCCATCGTAGATCGTGCCACCTTCGATTATAAAATCGTCTCGCTCTCTGAAGATCCACTCGACGCCAAGCCTTATTGGGCGACCGAGAGCGCAGACGGGAAATATTGCTATGTTTCTGTCAGCGAACAGGACCGGGTATCTGTCATCTCTTTTGAAGAAGGCAGAGAAATTGCGAGTGTGAAAGTCGGCGACCACCCTCAGCGCATTCGGACGGGAAAGCTGCTGCTGCTTGAATCCGAGTCACCTTGAATTGACATTGCAGCTGCGGAGTAAGGCCGAGTTTCCTGCCCGGCACACTCCAGTAGTTACGACTGCGGGCGAGGCAGCCAAGGCGCTTCGCGATTTACCAGCGTCCATCATCAGACGAAACCGGCTCGCAATGAAGGTTTGTGTCGGAGCTATTGCACCGGGGTGCTTACCGAGCCATCGTGGCCCGCGTCGCTAATGTAGGGGACTTTCACATCGCCTAGGCCGTCGCGCATGGCTTTCTGTGCATCTGCGGGCAGGGCCTCCAGATCGGCGCGCCGATAGGGTCGTCTGGCACAGCGTTGGTCATAGTCGAACTTCAGCGCATTGAGCGCGTTGATCTCCTCGCGCATGGCACTGATTTCTGCATTGAAGGCGAGGGTTTGTGCGCTGTGTTCGACCAGGCGTTGCTTGAATGCCAGACCGGCCTCGAGATCTTCAGGCGCTTGATTGTCGCGTTCCAGCCGCAGCATGGCACTGCGTTCTTCAATGCCTTCGCGACGACGATCGAGGGCGATGCTCTGTTCTGCAAGCCGGCGGGAATCGTCCCGTAATGTCTGTACCTGGGATGCACAGCGTGCCAGTGATTCAGGGCTGAGTCGCTCGGGTTTGTCTTGTGCCTGCAATGGGAGGCAGATGCAGGCACTAAGGGCCGTGCCGATGATCCATCGAATGGTCATGATGATTCTTTTCTCAGGTGTGAAAGCCAAATCATGAGGCATGGCTGCCTGCTTCGCCAACCTAGCCATTCGCTTCCCTCGAAGGACGCGCAGCAAACAGGACGCCACTGCCCTGATCTCGGCCTGGAATCGGAGGTTTTCCGCCTAATAGCCGGGTCTGAAGGTATAGGACAGTGAGAGCGACCAGTAGCGCCCATAATCTGTTCGCGTGGCAAGAAAGTTGCCCGGGGCCAGGGGTTGGCTGATCGCCTGATCGGAGATTTTTTCCTGGGTGAGATTGTGGCCAACCAGACTCAGCGACCAGCTCAAATCGGCTGAGTACAGCAGGGTCCGCATATCGATCGTGGTGGTGGCCCGCTGAAACTTTCGGGGGTCATTGTCCAGGTCGATAAATCGATCATCGCGATAGCTAATGTTGAGCGAAAATGTGGTGTCAAAGCGTTGGAATAGCTCGGGGCTGTAAGCTGGAGCGAAGTTGGCCGTCCACAAGGGCGCGAAGGCCAGGGGCTTGCCCTTGAGATCCTGGGTCGCATCGTCTGAGTCCGAACGGGCTGGGGCATTGGCGTAATTCAGGTAGTACGCACGCGCATAGCCGGCCGAACCGACAAGCATCAGATTGGGAATGGGTGGAAGCCATTGCGCCTCAAATTCAAATCCGCGCGTTCTAGCTTCGGCCGCATTGAGTATGACAAAACTGCCGCCACGGAAAGTCGAGACCTGCAGGTCTTCATAATCGGTTGAGAAAAGTGCGAGCGATGCACGCAGAGGACCGTCCAGTAATTGACCCACATATTTGGCCCCCACTTCATAACCTGTGGCCAGCTCGCGGTCGTATTCGATATTGCGATTGTTCAGAGGCAGGGCGTTGAAACCGCCGCTCTTGTATGCCTGCCCCCAGTTGAAATAGGCATTGAACCGATCATTGGGGATCCACTTGAAGCCGGCCTTGGGGGAGAGGTCATGTTCAATCCGTGACAGCTGAGTCTCGTGATCTTCCTGGTCGGCGATCAGCGGTACCAGCGCGCCTTGTGCGGTACTGCTTGCACGAGCGTCCTTACGTTCCACGCCGTAGCGCAGTCCACCGACCAGCGCCCAGTGCTT
Source organism: Panacagrimonas sp. (assembly GCA_041635265.1). Classification (GTDB taxonomy): domain Bacteria; phylum Pseudomonadota; class Gammaproteobacteria; order Nevskiales; family Nevskiaceae; genus Panacagrimonas. Next base: position 11,795 of record JBFJJV010000068.1, on the reverse strand, counting down.
TAAAAATAGATGTTCAAACTGCCCGAAATAGGCAAACTGCTGAGCCGATTGATCGAGCGTCACCGAGGCGGACTGCGTTTTGCCTATAAAGGGACTGGTGGCCGGATCAAGCAGGGGCAGCAAGGTTGAGAAACCGGGACCGATTGCGCCCGCCAGTCCGCCAATTGAAGCGGGCGGCACGCCGTTGTTCATGGCACCCGCATTGGCGGCGGTGATGTAGGTGAATGCCGCGCCGAGATCTTCCACAGAAAAAATATCGGAGGTCGCGAATGTTGAATCGTAAAAATAGACTCCCGTGACAAAATGAACGCCGTAGCCGTAGCCGAACAAATCGGGTGCGGCGGCAGCAATACGCAGCTCCTGAGTGAATTGCTTGAAAACGGACGGCTCTTCCAGTTGATCATTGATGAAGGGGAGCGCAGTAAAGTCTGCGTCAAAATCGCGATGCTCGGTGGTGGCGCGAGCCCAGCCGCTGATCGATGTCACCAGCGGGTCAATCAATTGCAGAAAAACAGGGGGCTGCCAATCTGCCGTCAGGCTGGTACCAACAAACCTTGCCTGCTCCTTGCTTGGGAAGCTGGCGGAATTCTTGTCATCGAAGCGCGACTCCGTCTGCGGATCAACGCTGCGCGCGGCGTCAAGCATTTCCTGAGTGGCCGTGGTGAATTGGAAAAGGTTGAAGTCGGCGTTCTGATAGGAGTTGAAGGCGCCGACATCCAAGGTCAGGCTGTCATTGGCCAGGTAACGTAGACGAATTCTCGTCGTGGCCTGCTGCGTATTGTCCTCATCCCGATTGAGAAAAGTGTTCTCCAGACGGGAGCCCTCTCCGAAGTCATAAATGCCCGAGAGTCGTGCTGCCGCCTTGTCGCCCAGCGGTACATTCAGCACGGGGCGTACCGAATAATCACCGATGCTCTGCGTCAGAAACTCCCCCCCAATTGAAAACTCGGAATTGGGCGCGCGAGTCACCACGCTGAAGAGTCCTGCGGTGGCGTTCTTGCCAGTGAGTGTGCCCTGTGGGCCACGCAGCACTTCTACGCGGTCGATGTCATTGAAAAATCCGATCAGAAAATTGGAGCGTCCATAAGAAACTCCATCCACGATGGTGGCTACACTGGGATCAAAAGCGGTATTGGTATCCGGCGTGGTCAGGCCACGTATACCAAAAGTGCCTGCGCTTCCTGAAAGCGAAATACTGACATTGGGCGTGTAATCCTGCAGATCTGTAAATGACTTGGATCCGTTGTCGCGGAATACTTCCTCGCCGACAACGCTGATAGAGGCTGGAACCTGCTCGAGCGACTGTGTGACTTTCTGTGCGGTAACCAAAACCGTGGGCAGTTCCGATTGTGCATCTGCTACGGCCGCCGCTTGGCCGCTGCCGCCAGGGCCCTGGTGCTGGGCACTTGCGTGGTTTGATACCAACAACATGATTGCCGCCGCGAAGACAGCGCTCTGTCTCACTATAATTTGCATTGGTCTCCCCGTTTATTGACTTGCTCCTGCAAGGCGGTGAGCAATCCTTCAACTTCCTTGTCTCGAATAATCGTTCTGTATTGCGCAGAACGAACCGCTAGGTCACTGATACCGTCAACAGTGACGTTGATGATTTTCGTATCTTGTTTGTGTGCTCTGAGAAAATACTTGAACTCTATGCTTCTGGCTTTCTGTCGCTTTAATGTAGAGATCACCATGGCCTGCTTTTCAGATTGGCGGCGCAGCTCGTGGATTTCGAAATGCGGTTGATCATAGGAGTCAAAATTGATTGCGTACTCCAGCAGAATTTGCTGTTTCAGCAGACTCATAAATTGCTGCATTTGCTCGATGGCGAATAATTTTCTCTCCCGCCGCAGGATCTGCTTGGCGATAAATGGATAGTCAAAAACCTGTGCAATCACGGGCTCAAGAATTTTTAGTCGCTTCGGGCAGCCTTGAGTTCCATTTTCCTGCATTGCGCGCGCCAGCGTTTCCTGCAACTGCTCGACACGAGCTTTCGCCTCCATTGCCATCGTCGCGGGAGACACGATGATGAGTGTGCTCAGCAGCAAGAGAAATCGTGGTGCGCTCATGATCAGACTTTAGCCCGATTTTCTGTGCTTGTTGTTTTGAGCAATGCAGGCAGGACGAGAAATGTCGTAAGAAGATGGATCAGAAGCCCCAGTGTGAGTAGTTGACCAATGCTGGACATTCCACCGTCTTCGCAGAACATTAGGGAACCGAAGCTGCCCAGAGTTGCCATCACGGCGATAAATACGGCGTGCCCGGTAGTAGAAAACACAGGGTTTTTAGCCTCGTCTGGCCCATCGTGTCGAGCGCGCCACAACATGAGGATGCCAATATCCACGCCGATTCCAAGCAATAAAGGGAGTGCAATTACATTGGCAAAGTTCATCTGAATTTTCATGAGCACCATAGCGCCAAGAAGTAGCAATGTGCCAAGCGCCAATGGCAATAAAGCGCGCAGCGCGTCGGCGATGTTGCGCAGAAGCGTGAGCAGTAATACGACGATGAAAAACATGGCCATTGCAAAAGCTTCTGTGAAGGCTTGCTGCACGCTTCTGGCGCCACCGACAAAATTCACTGGCGCGCCGCTAGCTTGCGCAGTGACGGATGTGACTTGATCTACGAATCGAATCAGCTCTGCGTTGTCATCCAGATTGTGGCAGGGCACGATTTGTAGACGTTGTTGCCCGGTGGGGTTTTGCCACTGATGCCGCAGCCAATCAGGCAGTGTATTCATGCGAACCATCTCTGCGCTCAAGGCTAGGCTGATCTTCGTAAGCAGGGGGGGAAACTCAGCCAGAAGTCGATCACGAATTATCTGCAGTTCACTCTGGTTTGCCCGCTCCAGAGGGATCGTGGTGGCGAGCATGGCTTGCAAGGCTTTTTTTGTGCTGTGTTTTCCTTGGTAGTTTTTCGCGCTCTGATTGAACTGTTGTATCGCGCGCTGGGTTCGCCGCAGGTCAATTGCTCGTAGTGGCGTCGGGCTCGAGAGCGCGAGGGTGAGATTCAGGGCGTCGAGCACCTCCAGCTTTTGCTCTTGCTGTTGTGGAATCAGGCGCGCGAGTGAAAGCACTTGGTCGACGGTTTCTAGTGCTTCCAGTTGGCGGCTCATTTGCAGCGCCTCCTGGTCACCGTCGACGAGGGCAAACGCACTCAAAGTAGTCTGCGCGCCATGGGCGAGCTGTTGATAGGCAAGAACCGATTCTGACCGTTTCGAGTTCAGATGGGTTGGGTTGTGATCAAACTGAAGTTGGCTTGCCACAGCTGCCGATAGCAGGGCGAGCAGCAGAGCGATTCGGCGTGTGGTGCGTGGATGCCGGGCGCCCAGTGCGGCGATGGCTGGGAACCACCGCGGGCCAGGTTGGACTTGTTTCAGGCTGGGCGGGTAGAGGTGGATGAGCGCGGGCAGTAGGCTCAGGCTGATCAGCAACCCGATGAGAATCCCGCCGCCACTGATCCAGCCCAGTTCAGAAATGCCGGCATAATCGGTCGGAACAAACGCCAGAAAAGCGGCCGAACTGGTGAGGGCACAGAACAGGAGCGCGTAGCCCAGACTGCCTGCGGTTTGGCTGAGTGCGTCAAACGAGGTGCTCACGCCCTGCATCATCAGTTCTCTGTAACGGGTACAGAACTGCACTCCGTAATCGATGGCGACGCCAATATAGAGTGTGGCAAATGCGACCGAGATCATGTTCAGACGACCGACGCTGATCGTGGCGAAGCCTGCAGTGAGAAGGAGTCCGGCGATCAGGCAAGTCACGCAGATCAGGACGAGTCGGAGCGAGCGCAGGCCCCAATAGAGCATGGCTGCTCCGAATAGCATGGCAAACAGTGCGGATTCGCTGGCACCTTCGGCAGCGACATCAAGCTGATCAACCCATAGTGGCGCTTCGCCGGTGAAGCGGATGCTGAGCAAAGACGCGGTACTCATGCTCTTGGCATGGTTGCGTAATTTTTCTACAGCTTCTCGCTCTACTTCCGCTGAGCGGGGTTGAAGCAGGACCAGTGAGATTTTTTCCTGCGCAATAGCCTCGATGCCGATCAAGGCCTGCCATGACAGTGTCTGATCGGTTTCGGATCGGATATTGTCGGTAATGGCCTCGATTACCTTTGCTAGTTCGATCGGCACTGCGGAAGGTTCGGCGCTGACCATCTCGATGAGCAACTCGAAAAGGCTGGCCAGGCTGGGATCATTGCTCAGCCGACCGAGAAAGGGTTGCGCAGTTTCCAGTCCCAGGGCCAGTGCATCCAGTTGTCCCAGGCTTAGATAAAGCCAGCCGTGTCGATCGAAGAATTCACCGGCGAAGGGCATTTGCGCCTGCGTGAAATATTCGGGGCGTTCCTGGGCGAATTGGAGAATTTCGCGCGAGGCGCGCATGCGCGCTTCGGCGTGATCAGACTCGATAACAGCAATGATTCGGTGATCCGCATGCGGAAAGGCCTTTAAATAAGCACTTTCCGCTCTGCGCCACGGCAGCTCGGGTGAGAGCATCGCACTGGTGTCGGTATTTATGCCGAGCCGGGTCAGGGCCAGATATCCGCTGCCGAAGATCAGGACGACATAGGCCGCAAGAACCCAGTGGGCGTGATGGAGAACGCATTCGGTCCAACGCCGCAGCCATAGGCCCAGTCGCGAGGTAGCGGCCTGACTCACGGCAGGCAGGCCAGCTTGGCTGCTTCTGATGAGCTGCTTAGCCTGTGCGGCGCACTTTCAAATTTAAAGCTCGTTGCGTTATGCCCGCTTCCGATTACGCGCATTCTGCGACGAAGCTGGCTCACTCGATTAAAACGTTCGACGAGTCTCCGTCGCTGGTGAGACGCAGGCCGGGTCGCCAACGAATAGTCGACGACGTTGGCCATGACGCGCCCGAGGATTTAGATGTCCAGATTTCCAACGTGTAGCGCGTGCTTCTCGATAAATTCTCGGCGCGGCTCAACATGCTCGCCCATCAGGGTGGTAAATATCTGGTCTGCGGCGACTGCGTCCTCAACCATGACTCGGACGAGTCGGCGGTTCTGAGGATCCAATGTCGTTGTGTAGAGCTGCTCTGGATTCATCTCGCCCAGACCTTTGTAGCGCTGGATGTTCAGGCCACGGCGCGCCTCGGTTTGCAGCCAGTCATAAGCCTGGTCAAAACGGGAGATGGACTTGGATTTTTCACCGCGCTTAATCTCGGCGCCTTCGCCCACAAGCTCATTGCCGCGCTGGCGCAGTTCGGCCATGCGTTTGTAGTCCACTGAGTTGAAGAAATCAGCATTCAGATCGATCGTCTGTACTGCGCCATGCAGACGCCGCGTCACCCGCACATTCGGGCCATCGTCAAGAATTTCGCCCGAGACTTCATAAAACCCATTTTTATCCTTTATATTCAGCGTGTTACCTATTTCCTCCATCCAAATATTCAAGTCTTTGGAGTCGGTGGGTACCCGGCGCTGGGCAAATAGGGTTTCCAGTAAACGCACGTCATAGCGGCGACTCAGGCGACTGATGCTTTCGAGCACAGCTGTTTGCTGGCGAACCATATCTGCCAGAACATCGGCTTCGACCACCGCTTTGCCACTGCCAGGAATGAACTCGACATTGCTCATGGCTGATTTAAGCAACCATTCGGACAGTTCGTGATCGTCTTTGACGTAGGCTTCCTGCTTGCCCGACTTGACCTTGTACAAGGGCGGCTGGGCAATATAGATATAGCCGTTTTCAATCAGCGTGAACATATGCCGATAGAAGAAAGTCAGCAGCAAAGTCCGAATATGGGCGCCATCAACGTCGGCATCCGTCATGATGATAATGCGGTGATAACGCAGTTTTTCAGGCTTGAAGTCGTCCTTGCCGATACCACAACCCAGCGCGGTGATCAGTGTGCCAACTTCTACCGATGAGAGCATCTTTTCCAGTCGCGCGCGCTCAACATTTAGAATCTTACCCTTGAGCGGAAGAATGGCCTGGAAATGCCGATCACGGCCCTGCTTGGCTGAGCCACCCGCGGAGTCGCCCTCGACCAGAAATATCTCGGACTTGGTTGGATCTTTCTCCTGACAATCGGCCAATTTACCGGGGAGACCGGCTATATCGAGCACGCTTTTGCGCCGATTCAGATCTCTCGCTTTGCGAGCGGCCTCCCGGGCTCTGGCCGCCTCGGAAACTTTGGCCGCGATGAGTTTGGCTTCGCGCGGATTCTCGAGCAGGAACTCCTTGAGCTTATCGCCGACCACGCCGGAGACTACCGGTGTGACCTCGGATGAAACCAGCTTTTCCTTGGTCTGACTAGAGAACTTCGGATCACGAATCTTGACCGACAACACCGCCGTCAATCCCTCTCGGGCATCGTCGCCGACCATGCTGATTTTTTCTCGCTTGGCTATACCTTCTGACTCCAGAAAGTCATTCATAACCCGTGTGAGCGCATTGCGAAAACCAGTTAGGTGGGTTCCGCCGTCTTTCTGAGGAATATTATTGGTGTAGACAAAGACATTCTCGGTATAGCTGTCGCTCCACTGCAGCGCAGCCTCCACGATCACACCGTCCTGCTCGGTTCTGATATTCAGAATATTGCTGTGAATCGTGGTTTTTGCCTTATTAAGATACTGAACGAAGGCCTCGATACCACCCTTGTACTCAAAAACGTCCTCGCGATCACTGCTTTCTTCCCTCAATACGATGCGAACACCTGAATTCAGGAAGGAAAGCTCGCGTAGGCGTTTGGCCAGAATGTCGTAATGGAATTCCAGATTGGTGAAAACCTTCGGGCTGGGCGTGAAGCGCACCGTCGTTCCGCGCTTCTGAGTTGGCCCAACGACGGCCAAAGGCGCCTGAGGCTCTCCCATGTGATATTCCTGATGATGGTGTTGACCATCCCTGTGTATATCTAATAGCAGGACATCTGACAGGGCATTGACCACGGAAACGCCAACTCCGTGCAATCCACCGCTAACTTTATAGCCACTGCCGCCAAATTTACCTCCGGCGTGCAATATCGTCATGATGACTTCCGCGGCAGAACGCCCTTCTTCCTTGTGGATATCCGTGGGGATACCTCTGCCGTTATCTTGCACACTGACGCTTTGATCTGCGTGCAAAACAACCAATATCTCGCTACACCACCCTGCCAGCGCCTCGTCAATCGCGTTATCCACAACTTCGAAGACCATATGATGAAGTCCAGTCCCGTCATCGGTGTCGCCAATATACATTCCGGGTCGCTGGCGAACAGCCTCTAGTCCCTTTAGGACACGGATAGACGTGGAGTCGTAAGAAGCCTGGATGGCGTCTTCGTTTTCGTTGTTGTCATTCATATGTCGCTTCTTTGCAATAAAATTAGTAAGTGGCCGCCATCTCGCTGACGGAGCCATGTTCCACGTGGAACATTTTCATATCACTACCTGAAAAAACATTTGGCTCCGAAAAAGCAGTGACGAATTTCTGACCCGGATAGCTTTTTAGGGCCTCTGCCAATCGCTTCTGAAATTCAGGCGCCAATTCAGACGCAAAATCATCCAATAAGAGAATAGGGGCAGCCGCACCCTTTGAAAGCAGTATTTTAGCTTGAGCCAATACCATAGCCGCTACCATCATCTTCTGCTGACCCCGACTGACTCGGCCCTTTGCCTTTAAATCCCCCAGAGTGATCTTTAGCTCCGCCCGGTGTGGCCCTTGAACGGTGGTTCCGAGCCGCATGTGTTGCGCGATGTTTTGATTTAAGACGTCCCGATAAGTTTGATCGGCTGGCCAACCTCGGTTCCAGCTTAATTGAGCCCCTTTGCTAGCCAGGAAGCCCGCTGCAATGGCTTCAAATAAGGGCGCGGTCTCTTGAACGTGTGCCTCTCGCATCTCGGTGAGTGTTTCCGCGGTATCCGAGAGCTCCTCGTCCCAGGCTGAAACCGTCTTAGTCGGCATTCCCTCTCGAAGGGCCTTATTCCTCTGTTTGAGGGCACGCTGGCAGCGCCTCCAGACATCGTGAAAACGATGTTCCACGTGGAACACGCCCCAATCGACGAAGCTACGGCGGTAAGCCGGCCCTTCTTCCAATAATTTATGGGACAAAGGGTCAATCAACTGCATCGGAACGGTTTTCACCACCTCAGCGATTCTAGTGCTCCTGTTTTCGTCCAACCTGATCTCTGCACCATCTCGCGACCAAGCGAAGCCTAGTCTGTGACTTTGTGTGCCTTGCTGAATTTCCATAAAGGCGTTCCAAGCTGGTTGCGATGAACCGCAAACCTCCGCCAGATTTTGAGCGCGGAAGCTTCGCCCCCGCGCTGGTATAAACAAAGCCTCTAACAACGTCGTCTTGCCGGCGGCGTTGTCTCCTACAATTAGATTTAGATTGGGGTGTGGCTCAATCTGCAGCCTTTTGTATAAACGCAGGTTCTCGCCCCGCAGCAGGGCGACAGACATATCGAGTGCCTTCTTCTCAAAGCCGCATGGGCATGATGACGTACTTGCTCGAACTATCGCCGGACTCGTAGACCAGACCACTGGAATCTGAATTCTTCAACTCCAGCACGATTTCATCACCGGTGATCGCACCCAGGGCATCCAAGAGATAATTGACGTTAAAGCCGATCTCCAGCGCTTCGCCGTTGTAGTCGACTTCAATTTCTTCTTCGGCTTCTTCGTGTTCCGGATTATGCGTTTGCAGTTTGAGTTGAGAGTTTTCTAACTGCAGCCGAACACCACGAAACTTTTCATTGGAGAGAATCGCTGTGCGCGCGAGAGAGCGACGGAAGGTTTCGCGATCGGCAACGACTTGTTTGTCGCCATGATCTGGAATCACGCGTTCATAGTCCGGGAAACGACCGTCGATGGTTTTCGTCGTCAGGCGGACCATATCGATTTCGACCTGCACCTGACCTTCACCCACAATCAGGCTGACTTCGGTATCGCTGTTGTCCAACAGGCGATTTAATTCCTGCACGGATTTACGGGGCAGGATGGCTTGCACTGGCTCTTCCAGTCCTGTCTCCCCCAAGCGCTCGCTGAACGCCAGTCTGTGACCATCGGTCGCGACAGCCCTCAGGCGCTGAGCGGTGGCTTCCAACAACAGGCCATTCAAGTAATAGCGGACATCTTGTTGCGCCATTGCAAACTGGGTTTTTTCGATCAGGTTCTTTAGTTCAGCCCGCTGAAGCCGAATGTGTTTACCCCCCTTGATCACACCCATGGCTGGAAATTCATCTGCCTTGAGAGCGGCCAGGGTGAAACGGCTTTTACCCGAGCGGACAGTGAATTTATCTTCTCTGGCCTCTAGGGATATGTCGGCACCTTCGGGTAAACCGCGACAGATATCGAATAATTTCCGAGCCGGAACGGTGACCCGACCAGAGACTTTGACCTCTACCGAGGCTCTCGAAATCAACTCCATTTCAAGATCAGTACCGGTCACGACCAGTTCATCGTCCTGCACTTCCAGTAGAAAATTAGCCAGCACTGGCAAGGTCTGTCGGCGCTCGACCACTCCGACCACCGCTTGGAGCGCAGTCAATAATTCGTTTCTCCCCACCTTAATCTTCATAGCGTCACCTGATGCTTAATCTCTTTATTCTTTTAAAGAAACTAACAGTAGTAGTACAGTGTCACTGCACTGGATAGAATCTATAACATCAATAATTACAAATAGTTATAAAATTTAACTAACTTTAAAACACCCTCTCCAGGCCCCTGCGACGTCTGTGTCCAGTCTGTGGACACTTTTGAGGCAGTGTTTTTTCCACAGCTTTGACACACGCGATGAGGGGCTCGTTTCAACATTTATTCAATAACTTAACTGACGCAGTAAATTCTCGTAATCTTCACGAATCCGGATGTCTGTTTCGCGCAGTTCCTTGATCTTGCGGTCCGCGTGCAGAACGGTAGTGTGATCTTTTTCGAAGTGCTGACCGATGTCCGGCAAACTGTGTTCAGTCAATTCACGCGCGAGAGCCATTGCCACCTGGCGCGGCCGTGCCAGCATTCGAGAGCGGCGCGGCGAGCGCAAGTCCTTGTGCGGGATACCGTAGTACTTAGCCACAGTCGACATAATATTGTCGATGGTCACCTTGCGCTCGTAATGGGCCAGCATGTCACGCAGGGTCTGCCGGGCAAACTCTACGGTAATGGCCTCGCCTTGCAGACGCATGCCGGCAGACAGTCGTAGTAACACGCCTTCCAGCTCGCGAACATTTGAACGTACGTGCTGGGCTACAAAAAAAGCAACTTCATTATTCAGTTCAAGCCCGAACTGCTCGGCTTTGGACAGAAGAATCGCTACCCGGGTTTCCAGATCCGGCGGTTCTACCGACACGGTCAAGCCTGAAACAAAGCGTGTCTTGAGGCGGTCGTCCAGGCGATCCAGATCTTTCGGGAAGCGGTCACAGGTCAGGATAATCTGTTTCCGGCCATCAACCAACGTGTTGAAAGTATGGAAAAATTCTTCCTGAGTGGTCGGTTTTCCAGCGAAGAACTGAATATCGTCGATAAGCAGTGCGTCCGCCGAACGATACATTGACTTGAACTCTTCGGTCGTGTTGTGCCGCATCGCCGAAATGAACTGGTTCATCCACTGCTCCGAGGGCACGTAAACCACCCGCACATTGGGACCACTCTTGAGTAGGGCGTTCCCGGCAGCATGCATCAGATGGGTCTTGCCCAGCCCGGAGGCGCCGTAGATCAACAAGGGGTTGTAGGACATACCCGGAGATTCGGCCACCTGCTGTGCAGCAGCATTCGCCTGGGCGTTGGATTTACCTTGAATAAAAGAGTCGAAGGTATATCGAGCGTCGAGCCGGGAGGCATTGGCCGCCGATGGATCGACCACTTTTTGATCAGCGGGAGCGGCCGACTCTGGCGCAGATTCTACGGCTGCTACTACCTCGACCTCTACATCCGAGCCCTCAGTGGCGACCCATGCGCGTTGAATCTGAGAACGAAAATCCGCCAGTACCCGCTGCATCACCATGCGATTGGGCGCCACTAGAACCAGTCGATCGCCCTCCCGCCGCGCTTTCAAAGGTCGGATCCAGCTTTCCAGTTCTTCGGCTGCAATTTCGCCCTGAAGGCGATCAATGCAGAGGGTCCAAGCAGAATCGTCGGCGAGCGCCATGGAGGTTCTTGTGGGGTAAGGTTGAAGCGGAGTAGCCGACGATTCTATACCCTGAGAGGAGAGTTATCCACAGGACCCTGTCTTATTTGCTCGAACGACAGTTGTTGTTATAGACCTAACTAAACCGGTAAACTCCGCGCCCTTTTTCTCCGTTGAGCCTGTACACATGAAACGCACCTATCAACCCAGCGTGATCAAACGCAAGCGCACCCACGGCTTTCGTGCCCGCATGGCCACCGTCGGCGGTCGCGCTGTGATCGCACGTCGCCGAGCCAAGGGCCGCGCCAAGCTTTCCAAGTAGATAAATGACGCTGGGGCTTTGGCCATAAACGGTGGCCAGGTTTCCTCGAAGCGCTCGACTGTTAAAGCCCGCTGATTTCAAGCGGGTCATAAAAAATGGCCGCCGCCGTCGAAGCCTGAGTTTCACCGCTTATGAAGTTGAAGGCCTCGCAGCGCCACAACGAGTTTTATTTGGTGCGCGAGTGGGTTTGGCCGTTTCGCGCAAATCCATGCCGCGTGCAGTTGATCGAAACCGATTTAAACGGATTGTTCGTGAAACTTTTCGAAATAAACCGCAGCTCCCGCGCGTGGGCGTCGTCATTATGGCCACGCCCCGCGCCCGATCGCTCGGTCGCATCGCACTCGCCGCAGAACTAAACGAGTACTGGAAACAACTGCAAGCGCGATGGCCCGTATCCTCATCTTCCTGAT
>JBFJJV010000067.1:0-15302 GCA_041635265.1 Panacagrimonas sp. | reverse complement strand
CTGCACAAACATCACGATGTTTGGGAACACCAGGAAATTGTCGAAAATCCACAGGGGATGTGAATCCTTGAGCACCCCTTCACCGCCCTCGGATACAAATTCCTTCTCGGACTTGGTGTAGATCGAAGTCGCGCCATATTTGGCGGACAGGAGGGTAATTTCGGTCTGCTTGCCCGTGTCGGCCTCTTCAGGACGATAAGCCGCAACGCCGCAAGGCACGCCCACGCTGTCTGGAAAAATATAAGCTGGCGCACTCGCGCTCGGGATCGCGCCTGCGATCGTCTTTCGATGCGTCATATCAACGTGATAACCCTCGATCTGGGCATCGACAAGCAGCTTCCAGTTGGCGTTGAATCGCGCCTTCCAGCCGAAGCTCCAATTCCAGGCTGGGTTGCCAAGATAACGGTCAAAGGCCTCACCCAGTGGCGCGAGATACTCGCGCAATGTCCACTGTGGTTTCGGATCCAGATTGATGAAGACAAAGCCGCCCCAGACATCTACCGAAACCGGACGTAGATTGGCCTGACTGCGATCCAGATCGCGAAACAGGTGCTCGTCCGGCACATTGCTCAGATTGCCTTCAAAATCGAAAGCCCAGCCGTGGAATCCACACACCAGCGCCCGCGCTTTCCCGCAGGGCGGCGCAACCAGCCGGGCACCTCGATGTGTACAGGCATTGTAAAAAGCACGAATTTTCTGATCTTTTCCGCGCACGACCAGCACCGACACGCTGAGCGCGTCGATGGTGTAGTTCAGATAATCGCCGGCCGCCTTCATGTCGGTCTCGCGACCGACCAGCAACCAATTCTTGCGGAAGATGTGCTTCTTCTCGAGCTCGAGAAATTCCGGCGAGACATAGTGCTCAACCGGCAAGGTACCTGTCCCCAAGGCATGCGTGCCGAGCTCCGGCAACGCGCATTCGTCGTTGTTTCCCATCTCTCCTCCAGCTTTTTTTTGACCACCTCGAATCGGGCGGTTCATCCATGCAGATTAGCATCTACTGTGCCACAGGTATTTAGTAACCTGAATTCAATTCGTTAGCGCCCGATGGCAGCAGCGGCTTGCGGATCCAGCACACTGTTTATCGACGCATTGGTCGAGCAAATCACAGAGCTGTCGAAAACGTAAAACAAAATGCCCAGCAGAATGGCCAGAGCAGTGCCTGCTTTATCGGGACCAAGCCGTTTCGCCCTGTGGATGAATCATTTACAGAACTAAAGGGCACTGCCCTTCCGTTACTCCGGCTACTGCAATCGTAGCCGGCCTCATTGTGTTTTGATCGTGCAAGGCCTTCATTGGCCACAGTCCGAGTCGGCAAATGATCGCGATGTGCGTCCATGGATGCGAAATGCACCTATGCTGCTCCAGATTTCCAGACCAGAGTGCTGGTCAGGCTCTGACCTCTGCGGGCAAAATCATCCATTGATATCTCACTGCTTAGCCGCCACTTGCTGCGACCAGCACACTCGGAAAAATTCGCTCAACACAGCTTTAGAGCCAGTTACATTCACGAAGCCATGTACTCGGGACACAATCCACGTTAGGCTAAGCCATCTTCCCTCGTAAGGGAGGCATTCATTCCATTTTTGATATCTACAGCAGAACTATGTCCGATCTCAACCAAAAGGCGAAGGCGTCTCTCCTGGCACCGCTCGCTGCTCTGACTTTTTGTTTCTTTGCCCCTACGGCGCTTGCCTCATTTTTTGTATCGCCGCACGGTTCCGGTCGTGACGGCGAAATGGCCGGCAATACCGTGGCATCACCAAACGATGGCTCCAGTGCAATGCAGGTCAACCCGGCAGGCGTGGTCAGCGAGACGCGCGACCAGGCTTTCGTGGGGTTGATCGCATTCCCTTACATCACACACTACAAGAACGATGCCACCGGCTATGACGGCACCGGCAGCAAAACCCCGGTTAATTTTGGGATCTGGTATGGCCTGGGCGAAGTTGGCGGATGGTCTATGGGTGTTGGCGGATACGGCGCGATGGGCACCGCCTACGATTTGCCGGCAGATCCTGATATTGGGCAAACCATGCCCTACACGGGCGAGTCGGTCATTATTAATTTCGGCTTGAACATCGGTCGCGAAGTACTTCCCGGCCTGCGCATCGGCGCGCAGATCACGCCGATCTACGGAAGACAGCGCCTGCGCACCCCGACCCCGCTGGGAGGCTTGGACGTCGATGCAGACGGCATCGGAATTTCCAGCATGGTGGGCGCGGTCTATACCCCCACACCGAAATGGTCGCTGGGCCTTTCCTACCGCACTCGCGGCTTCATCGATCTGGAAGGAGAAGGCAGTGTTGGCGCCGTTGAGCAGGATTACTCGGTCGATTTCGTAACCCCGCAAATGCTGTTGGGCGGCGTTGCTTTCAAATGGTCCGAGCGGCTCAATCTGATGGGTCAGCTGAGCTATATGCGGTTCAAGGATTTCGAGAGTGGCAAAGTCGAATTTGAGAAATCGACAGCACTGAACCAGCCCGTCATGTCGGACGCCAATAACCGGCTTCGCTGGGGCGTTGGCCTCGAGTTCGTGACGGTTCCAAATTCGGTGTTCCGAATTGGCTACACCGAGAGCAAGGCCACTTTGGGCGACTCCGGCATGCGGCCCATGATGTTTGACAACGACAACACCATGATCATGGCGGGCTACGAAATTGACTATGGAACCCTGATGGTTGGTTTCAATACCGGCCTGACAAGCTTGAAAACACGCAATATCAGCGCTCAGAACAACCCTGCATTTCCCGGCCGATACGACGCCGACGGCGACGTCTCAGTTGGCCTGCGTTTCACCTGGAAGCTGCAAGGTCGTCGCACTGCAGAGGCAGCCAAATAACCGGAGCAGCTAGATAAGCCTATCGCACTGAAATTGCGCTAGGCCCAGCTTCAAAATAATGCCCCCTGCCGGTGACTTCCATCGGCAGGGGGCTTTTTTATGCCTTCCAGCATCGCAAGGTGCTATGGGCGGGTCGATCCATCATGAATTCGGGAGCGGACTACTTCCTGCAGCCGTCCTTAGAGTTTGAAAAAGCGAAACAGGCGCAATCAATCCTGAGCCATCAGCGCCCGACCGATGATCAGCTGCTGAATCTGCGTCGTACCCTCGTACAGGCGCAGAAGACGTACATCGCGATAGAAGCGCTCGATCTTGTATTCGCTGATATAGCCGGCCCCGCCGTGCACCTGTACGCCGCGATCCGCCACGCGGCCCGCCATTTCAGTGCAGAACAGTTTGGTGCAGGAAGCAAGCATGCTCAGCTCCGCATCTCTCAGACCTGCCGGCTTGGCGTCGTAACGCGCCGCGCAGTCCTTTACCATCGACCAGCCAGCGTATAACTCTGCTCGGCTATCGGCGAGCATGGCCTGAATCAACTGAAAATCGCCGATACGGGCGCCAAACTGCTTTCGTTCGCGTGCATAGCTTAGTGACTCGTCAAGAATACGCTGAGCCATTCCGCAAGCCACCGCCGACATATGCAGACGCCCGCGGTCGAGCACCTTCATCGCGGTTTTGAACCCCACTCCCGCCTTGCCGCCGATGATATTGGCTGCCGGCACCCGCACATTCTCCAAATTGACATCACAAGTTTTGGTGCCGCGCTGGCCCATTTTCTTGTCGGGCTTACCAAGACTCAGTCCGGGCAGACCCGCCGGCACGATGAAGGCCGAAATACCACTCGCACCACTGCCGTCGGTGCGGGCCATGAGGGTGAACGCACCGGCTCGCGGTGCGTTGGTGATGTAACGCTTGCTGCCATTGAGAATGTAATCCTCACCGTCGAGCTCGGCACGCGTCTCGATTGCAGCCGAGTCTGAACCGGCGCCCGGTTCTGTCAGAGCGAAGGACATGATGAGCTCGCCACTGGCCACGCGAGGCAGATACTCGCGCTTTTGCGCCTCAGTGCCATCCATTAGAATGCCTTGTGAGCCGATGCCCACATTGGTGCCAAAGACCGACCGGAACGAAAGCGAGGTCTGTCCGATCTCATAGCAGACTCGGCACTCCTGGCTCATCGACAGCCCGATCCCGCCATATTCCTCGGGAATCGACAGGCCGAACAGCCCCATGGCTTTCATGTCCGCCACGATGTCAGCGGGCACCTCGTCATTTTCCTCGACCTGATTCTCGGCCGGCACCAGGCGTTCACGTGTAAATCGCCGGACAGTTTCCAGCAGCAAATCAAAGGATTCAGAGTCGATGGACATTGGGATTCTTATTTTTTGATGATTGAATTTTAAGGCCTGCTTGCGGAGCGGCATATCTGTCGGCGGGTCTTTAGCTGTGCCTCATGTACCTCAGCCTGACATTCGAGATCCAGCTTAGCCCCAGACCTCCCCTGAGTGCTTATGAATCCGCCTTGGCCGCACCGCTGGCGAGCATCTCAGCGATTTCAGTTTCGGAATAACCCAGTTGGGCAAGTACCTCGCGTGAGTGCTGGCCCATGCGCGGTGCCGGTGTGCGGGCTTGTCCGGGCGTGACAGAGAGCTTTACAGGCACCCCGGTTCCAGACTGCTCCGAGCCCAACTCCACACGCATATTTCGATGAGCGGTGTGAGGATGGGCGAAGGCCTCAGGCACCGAGAGCACCGGCCCCGCAGGCACGCCGACACGCAACAAGGCCTCACATAAATCGCTTGCATCTTTTTCCGCCAGCGCCTGCTCAATCAGCGGGCGCAGCTCATGACGGTTGACGGTCCTGTCGCCATTCCTGCTAAAGCGCGGATCACTCGACAGCTCATCAAGGCCCAGGTGTTGGCAGAACTTACGAAACTGGCCATCGTTGCCGATGCCGATGAATATTTCTTCGCCGTCGCGAACGCGGAATTTGTCGTAGGGCATGATGGTGAGATGACCGCTGCCCACGAGCTGGGGTACGCGACCGTCCATAAACCAGTTTGCCGCGTGCGGGTGGAGCAGGCTCAGGGCAGTGTCATACAGGGTCAGCTCCACCGCCTGGCCACGTCCGGAGCGGTTGCGTTCCGTAATCGCCAGCAGGATGCCGATTACGGCGTTGAGGCCAGTCGCCATATCCACGATGGAAATACCTATCCGCGTAGGGCCCGCTTCCGGGTTACCGTTGATACTCATGACGCCGCACATCGCCTGCAGCACGGCGTCGTACCCGGGCATGCCCCCTAGCGGGCCATCGTCGCCAAAACCGCTGATGCGGGCGTAGATCAGTTTGGGAAAGCGCGCCTTGAGCACTTCTTCATAGCCCAGCCCCCACTTTTCCAAGGTTCCGGTCTTGAAGTTTTCAACCAGCACGTCCGCATCTTCGAGCAGACGCAGCACGACCTCGCGCGCCTTGGGCTGATTGAGATCCAAGACCATATCGCGCTTGTTTCGATTGATGCCAACAAAATAAGCACCCGTATCATCGAGAAAGGGCGGCCCCCAGCCGCGCGTCTCATCGCCACCCGGGGGCTCTATCTTGATTACGCTGGCGCCGTGATCAGAGAGAATCTGGGTGCAGAGCGGCCCGGCCAGTACCCGAGACAGGTCCACGACCTTGACGCCGGTCAGCGCGCCAGCCGCGGGTGTATTCTTAATATCTGTCACGAATCTCTCCTATTCCATGAGGCGTAAACCGTGAATCAAGTTGCGACCGATCTGATTGCAGGATGCCCTCCATCTGCGCCTATGCCCACCGCAAACAGTCTATTCGGCTGCAGGAATCGCCGACGGCTGGTGTCGTATATGCAGACGCCAGCCAAGCCACAAACCAATGGGCAAGAGCATGCTCGCTCCGAAAAGAAGGACCGGCCGGGTCCCCAGATGATCGGCAGCAATCCCCAACAGGGCAACACCGACCGATTGGCCGAGAAAAAAACAGGTTGCAAACAAGGCGACGGCAGCGCCGCGTCGCTTGGGCATCATTTGCGTTGCATTGGTTTGCAACGTGTTATGCAACATGTAGAAACCAATGCCGGAAACGAAGATCGCGGGCGCGGCAACCCACAGACTGGTTTGCACCGCGACCAGCGCCATCGAGGCCGACGCCAGCAAAGTGCCACCGATCGCCAATCGCGTTTCACCCAAACGCCGAACCCAGCGCCGGGCAAGAAACGCGAAGGCGACGCCCCCCAGAGAGAAAGCCACCATCGTCGTACCTGCCAGGGCCAGGCTGGCGCCGCCCACCTTGTGCAAGTGGGCAACCTGAAAAGTGAAAGCACCGAGAAAAAACACGGATTCAACAAAGGCCACGAACAGGATGACTCGCGCCCAGGGCTGACGAAGCACATCAAGCAATGCTTGCCCGGGGTGCCCAGCCAGCTTGGGGACCTGATTTGATGGCTCACGCTGGCGACCAAGGAGTACGGCGACCACCGCAAATACGGCGGCATAAAACAGAAACGGCCAGGCCCAGAAAGATTGCTCCGCAGCCAATCCCCCGAGGACCTGGCCCGAGGCCATCCCAATCATCTGACCGATCATGAAGCGTGCAAGTACATCCTGACGCTGATCATAGGGAATCGCATCCCCGATCCAGGCCATGGCCAGGGGAATCGAGGCCGCGCAGAAAGCGCCGGCCGCGGCACGCGCAATGATGAACACGGTCAATGAGTCTCTAGCCAGAACGCAGGCCAGTGACGCCAGGGCCGCGAGTGCTGCAGCCACGCTCATGACCCGCAACTTGCCACGGCGGTCGGCCAGCGGCCCGTACAGGAGTTGCATCAGACCGTAAGCAGTGGCGAACGCCGTAATCGTCCACGCGGCCTGCCCCAGAGAGACGCCGAAGTCATGTTCCAGCCGCGGCAGCAGGGGGTCCAGCACCCGCGTCATGCCGCTTGAGGCAAACGCGCCGAGCGCGAGCAGAGTCACTGTGCGCCAGGGAATCGTCGCGGACTGGCTCAACTCAGTTGCCCCAGCAGACTTGCCGGGCGCTCTGACGGGCCCGGCGCTCGCCTTCTTTCCCCTCACTTGGATGGAACAGAGTCGCTCGAAGAACGAATGCCCGTCCAGCGTTGCACCACCGGAAGATGGATGCCGAACTGATCGAGGATGCGCCCGACCATTTGGGTCGCTGCATCATCCAGTTGTTCCAGTCCGAGATAGAAGGCCGGAACCGGTGGGAATATCACCCCGCCGGCCTCGGTCACCGCGACCATATTGCGCAGCTGAATGAGATTCAATGGCGCTTCGCGTGGCACCAGCACCAGTCGTCGACGCTCCTTGAGCACGACATCTGCTGCGCGCGTAATGAGATTGTCACTGCTGCCGTGGGCGATGGCCGAAAGCGTATTCATCGAACAGGGCACAACCACCATGCCGTCGGTACGCCACGATCCGCTGGCAATCGCTGCGCCGATGTCTTTGTGTAGGTACACGCGGGTGGCCAGCGACTGAAACGCGTCTCGCCCGACCCCTAGCTCCTGCTGCGCGGTGAGCATGGCTGCCGGTGAAAGCACCACGTGCGTTTCCCAACCCGCTACGCCGTGCATCATCTGTAACAGGCGTAGCCCCAGCAGGGATCCCGAGGCCCCGGTCACTGCGACTACCAGACGCTTGCACCTCTCGTTTTCATTTTCGCCACTGGGACTTTCCGCGTAGCTCATGCCAATGCGGATGCCAGATGCGAACGTAAGGCCACGAAACCCTCATTGCTGTAACGATCGAGGGCGGCGCTCTGTAGCGCCGGGCTGCAGCGCACGACGCCCAGACCATTCGCGGCGCCTTCATCGATCAAGCGCTTGCCCAGCTTCAGCGCCGCATCGACACCCCCGTCTTCAAACAAGATGAAGACTTCGGCCAGCAAAGCGCGCCAGGCGGTGCCTTGTTCTATCACCACACGACATGCACTCCCCTTCTCCGCAGCGCGAGTGCGGCGAACGAAGTCAAGCGCCTGTTCGCCCTCGATCGGCAGCGCGAAACACAGGCGCAACATGCGCCCACGGCGATCGTCCAGAAAAGTCTTGTAAGGCGCAGAGGGACGACCTGCCATCAGCGCAGAGCGCTCGGCCTCGTCATTCTTGGCTTCCGGGCCTTTGAGGGCCTGCAGCTTCATGCCTCCGAGTTGCGCCGTGAGTCCGCCCAGCATTTGCCACACCGTCTCCACGTTTTTCGGCAAGCCGTACAGGGCACCGTAAATGTTCCAGGCCGCCGCGTCGGGATCACCGGTCAGCGCATTTTCGCTTTCGCCGTCGATGGCCACCAAGGTGTTAGGCACGACCATATTGACGCGCAAATCACGCATGGCTTCCACAGCTTTTGCGAAGCCCGTCTCACTTTCAATCCGCCAGGCGAACGGCCGGTATACCGGCGGCGCGGGCGATATCCAGAAACCGACCTTGGTCATGGTCGTATGGCTGGTCTGAGTAAAGCTGCCGTCAGCATAGGGTCCAAAACCGTACTTGAACAACTGCCAGCTGTTTTCTCCAGGCATGGCGCCCATGCCGGTACGCAGCAGCGAGCCATCACTGTGCATCAGCTCCATCCCACACTGCATCATCAGTCGATCACCGTAGGCGGTGTAACCAAACGAGCGCTCCCAGATGCCGCCTGCGATCGAGGCCTCAGCATCGGCACCGGCGTCGAGCCAGAAAGGAATATTTTTCTCCGCCAGATACGCAGCCAACTGGGCGTGGCTGACACCCGGTTCAACCAGGGCATACCCGGAGGGCGCATCCACCGCAAGAATGCGGTTCATTTTTGACAGCTCGAGCAATACCGGCGGTGCTGCATTTCCGCTCTGGACCACCAGCGCATTGCCGGACGCGTTCCACGCCGTCCACAGGCTGACGCCCGAGGCCTGTGCAGCCGGCACGATGGCCGCCAATTCCTCGACATTGGACGGTCGCACGACCTTGTTCGGTCGCGGGCCGGGCAGACCAACTGCACTGTGCAGCACCTTCGAGTCGCCGAGCGCTTCCAGCACAAGCCCTGCCGCAGACAGACGCTTTTCAAAGGCTTCGATAGGCTGCGGACTCATGATTTAGACCCTTGTTTCTGTGGCTCAATCAGATGCCGCAAGCCGTCCAGGTTCACGCCCTTCAATTGCGCCCAGGCCGGTCGCTGTCGTGGGTCGATAACTTCAGCGGCTTCGCTGTCACGCCAGGAGAATGCGCAGTGTGTGCAATGCCACACCGTCCAGACACGCTTGCCCTGCTCGTGGCCCTCGTGGACCTTCTGCGGGTTCTGTTGTTCGCAGCGGGGACAAATTTCAGACATCTTGACCTCCTTGTTCCTGCATCTCACGCAAGCGCTGCATCAAGGCTTCAATTTCCGGACCACCGGGCCGGGTGACCAGATGCGGATCAGCGCCAAGATTGTCTGGCGCCATGAAACTGGTTGCATCAATAATCAAACGATGGCCCTTGCCGGGCACCTCAGCTGCCGGGTCAATCGGGACCATGGGCATATTGGGAATGACAATGATGTCATTGGAGCGTGTCCGGGTAGACAGCGCCCACATCACCTCGTTGAGATCAAAAGGATCCACGAAGTCATCCACCAGAATGATGTTCTTCAGATACATCACGCCGTGCGGCGTCCCCAGCGCGCGCATAGCAACGGACTTTGCAAAGCCCGACATGCGATTGCGCACCGAGATGACCGCCGTCAGACCGTGCTGATACATGGCGTTGACGGCCTCGACTTCCGGAAAATCTTTCTTCAGGGCGGCGTAGATCGGCAACGAAGTCGGCAGGCCGATCAGGGTGTCGTGTTCGGTCCAGCCGCGACCGATATAGATGTTCTCGAAAATTGGGTTGTGCCGGTGACTGACCGAGGTCACCTTGAACAGCGGCACCTTGCGCACGCCACTGTAGCTGCCGGGGAATTCGCCGAAGGGTCCTTCGGTTTCGCGCTCGTTGAGCACCATTTCGGCCTCGATCACCATCTCGCTGTCGGCAAGAATATCGTTGCCGTTGTGCGCATTAGTCAGGCGCAGACGCGAACCGAGAATTTGTGATGCATAAGCGAACTCAGATTCAGCGTAGCCGACGGGCGTGCCGCCAAACAGCGTCATCGCTGGATGATTGCCGATCATGATCGCCGCGCGCAGAGGCTTGTTGTGCGCCTCTGCTGCCATCATCTGGCGGCCGCCATCGTGCGCTGGAATTGACAGGATGGTGACGGTGTCCGGGCCCATGACCTGAATGCGATAGATGCCGACGTTCTGCTTTTCAAAATTGTCAGGATCCAGCGGATCGCGCGTGACGACACAGGCCTTGGCAATGTAGAAGCCGCCGTCATATTCGTTAATCCGATGCAGTGGCAGCAATTTGTACAGATTGATGTCCTGATCGACGTGATTCTCGAATACCGGCGCCTGCTCGCGGGGAATGCGGTCGAGCAGAGGCTTGTCCGACCCCCATCGGCGCACCATCTCGAAGAACATTTCCCGCACCGTCGCGGTCTTGGGGAATCCGAGAAGTACCGCAAGATTGGCAAAGCTACCGAGTACATTGGTGGCGACGCGGTGACCCGGGTAACCGTCAATTTTGTCGAACAGCACGGCCGGACCGCCGGCAACGTCGTTGCCAGCAGCTACCGAAACATTGCGGATATCCGGCTCTGGCATGACTGAATCACTCCAGCGCACCATCTGCCCGTGTTCGGCCAGCAATTTCAGATAGGCGCGAAGATCGTGCAGGCGGGCGGCGATTGCACGCGCGGCGTCGGAAAGATGAACGATGTTTTCAGTGGGCATGCACAGCTCCGGGCATCTGGATCGTGATCCATTTCCACTCGGTGCAATGGTCGATGTCGGTCGCAGCGCCCTCCCGTCCCATGCCCGAATCGCCCACCCCGCCGAAGGGCGCGTGGGGTTCGTCGTAGAGTGTCGGCGCGTTGACATGGACCATGCCCGCCTGCAAAGCCTGAGAGGCCTGGACGGCAGACTCGAGACTGCGGGTGTACACCGCTGCCGACAGACCGTAGGCGGTGTCATTGGCCATCTCAAGCGCCTGCGCCAGGTCGTCGACCGGGTACACCGAAGTGACCGGACCGAAGGTCTCTTCACGGAAACAAGTCATGCCCTCGCCTACTCCGGTCAGGATCGTCGGCTGGCAACGATTCCCTAGCCAATCGCCACCGCACAAGAGCTTCGCGCCTTTGGATTGCGCGTCGGCGATGTGATCTCGAATTCGCTGGCGCTGGCGCTCGGAGATGATGGGGCCGATGACCGTCGATGGCTCGCGCAAATCCCCCAGGCTCAGGGCCTTGGCTGCCGCCGTGAAGCGCTCAAGAAAGGTGTCGTAAATCGGCCGCGCAACGATGATGCGGCTGGCGGCCATGCAGGCTTGGCCCTGATACAGGAACATGCCCATGACCGCGCCCTGAACCGCGGCATCGAGGTCAGCATCCTCCAGAATCAGCATCGGATTTTTGCCGCCGAGCTCCAGCAGCGCGCGCTTCATATGCCGACCACACAATTCCGACAAATGCCGGCCAACCCGGGTGGAGCCGGTGAAGTTGAGAGCGCGCACAGCAGGGGCCTCGACCAGGCGATCACCGATTTCGTGGCCAATGCCCGTCAATAGATTGAAGCTGCCCGGCGGGAAGCCTGCGTCGTGAAACAGTTGGGCAACCTTGGTGGCAAGCACGGGCGCCTCCTCGGAAGCCAGCATGACCACCGTATTGCCGGTAGCCAGAGGCCCGGTGCACTGTTTCATGGCCTTGATCAGCGGCACGTTGAACGGGGTGACGCAGGCGAACACACCGATCGGCTCACGGACACTCATGCTGAGTCGACCCGGTGAATCCGAGGGCATGGTCTGGCCGCCAACACGGCGTGACAATCCAGCGGCGGTGCGCAGATGTGCGATCGCGTACTGGATCTCGAACTGAGCCTTCATGATCGGCGAACCGATTTCGTCGACGAGTACTTGGGCAAAGGCGTCGCTGCGCTCCTCCATCAGCTGTGCTGCCCGCAGCATCCAGGCTTCGCGTTCGCGAGCCAGGGTCCCGCGATAGCTCTGAAAGGCCACATGGGCAGCGGCCACTGCCGCATCAACGTCAGCGTGCCCCGCCCGTGCAGCTACTGCATATTCGCTGTCATCCTCGGGCTGGCGATCGACAAAAGTTTTTCCTTCAGCGGCGGCGCACCACTGCCCACCAATCCAGAGCTTGGTTTGAATCGTCATGTCTATTTCCCTGATTGTGAATGCGGACCGGCGTCCAGATATTCCGCCAGCGCCTGCAACTCGGCGTCATTGAGCTCGCCCGGTCTGAACGGCGGCATCAGATTGAGACCGTTACGCACGATGAAACGCACGAACGGAACCGGCAGTGACTGGCGGTCGAGCAATGAAGCCTCCTGGGGCCAGCGATCCGCCAGGCGCACCGTGCCCGGATGCTGGGGGCCGCGATCGTGGCAAGCCGCACAATGCTGGACATACAAGGCGGCACCATCGGGCGCCGCAGTCAGCGTCGCAGGCGCAGCCAGCACCAGCCCGAGAACGAGCGGAATTATGGCGCGCTTCATGACTGCACCTCCGGTGAGCGCCCCTTTGGCCAGATCCCCATCTTGCCCGGTGACAGAATCCCGGCCGGGTCCAGCTGGTCTTTCAGCCGCTGGTGCAGCTTCTGCTGCGCGCCCCCATTCCAGCCATAGGTATCAGCGATGCGATCCATGAAATCCAGATGCGTGCGGTATTCACCATAGCCGGCGTCAGCAGCGGCGGAGATCAGCTCATCGAACAAGGCGTGGGCACGCCGCTTTTCGTCCGTGTCACTAACGTCGTAAAGCAAGCAGAAGATATGGTGCATATCACGCCACCCCACCAACATTTCGCCGATATAGTCGAAGCCGGCCTTATTACAGCGGTCTCGAATCAGGTGGTACTGTCGCACGGCATCTTCGCCGGTCACAGGCGAGATCGGCGAAAAATCCATGTGCCCGCCGTTGGGAATCCAATTCATCAGATTGTATTCAGTCATATTGGGCACACCGCGCATAAGGCGCTCGCGGTACTCCCAACCGACGTCTCCGACGCGCTCGTCGGCAAAATACATTCGTGCACCGGGGATAGACGCCAGCACATCGCGGACGACCTCGATATTGGTCTCCATGATCGGCGGCGGACCATAGGCGGCAGCGTAGAAGTTCCACACACCGATCCGCAAATCTTCGCGGATTTTCTTGCGCGCGGAATCGGGAAGCGGCCCCTTGCCCGTGTAATAGTCCCGCTTTTGCGTCTGTACTGCAGTCTCCCACAACATCTCTACCGTGGTGGCCGCATTGGGAATGACCATATTGAGCTTGAGCGGACGCACACGTTCGGTGATTTCGTGCAGATCGTCCTCGTTCTCGTAGGTGATCATATAGGGCTTGTAGCCCGGCGGCTCGGGCATCAGCCAGATGCCGATACGAGTGACGACGCCAAAGTTTGACTGGGTAAACAGGCCATCGGCCCATGGCCCCATGCCGTACTTATACAAGTGAGTCGTTTTGCTACCGGGGAGGGCGCCCATCGCGGTCTCCACCACCTTGCCATCTGCAAGCACGACTTCCATGCCGCATTGCATCAACAGATGATCGCCGTAAGGAGTGTAACCGGCGCCGTGATCCACCAAATTCCCCAACACACCACCCCAACCCGGCGCTGCCGGATCAATCCACAGCTTGGAGCCGATCTTCTGCAAATGGCGGTATAGATCAAAGTAACTCACACCCGGCTCGACGACCGCATACGCGTGCTTCTCATTGACCTCGATGATGCGATTCATGCGCTTGAGGTCGAGCACGACCGTGCCCGCTGCTCGAGGGGCGGGGCCGCCGTAAGCGAAATTTTTGCCAGTGGAAATCGTCCAAAGCGGAATGCCATGCTGCTTGGCTTCCCGCAATATCCCCTGCACCTGCGCCAGATTGGCCGGCGCTACTGCCGCCGAGGCCTGGTGCATTTCCTTGGGGGTGGTGGCGTACTGATCCTGATACGCAGTCAAATCCCAGTCCGGATCCAAAAAAACATACGGTTTTCCAACCACATTTTGGGCGGCGGCGACAAAACTGCGAAAAGCCGCCTCACTGACATTCGGGGGAAGAATTTTAGCCATCACAGAATCCTCGTTGGCCAGGCCAGCAGCGAGGCGCGCGCGCGCCCGGGCCAATGCCGCGACCGCAGGTGTTGAACAGAATTTTCTGCCGTCGACATGGCAGACGCATTGCCGCTGAGCCGCATCAGCACTGCAGCAAACGCATCTTCGTCCTGCACTCCTTCGAGCACCGCTGCCAGATCCGGTGCTACTGCGCCTGCCGTCTCAAGACGATGCAATCCTGGCCCGTCCACGCCGTGCAGGCCCTTGACGATGACGCGCCAGTGGCTGCCGAGCTGGCTGCGCAGAGCAAACAACGTCGTCGGCGTGCCCTGGGCCATTAGAGCGGTATGGCCTTGTTGTAGCAGCGCAGCGCCATCAAAATTCATCGGATCAGCTGCGAGATCCAGGCTCAGCGCGCGTCTTTCCACGGCGATGTCCGGCTCCGGCCGACCCGAGCGATCGCTGAGGAAGAGCACAGCGCGCGCGCGCTCCGAGCCCGAATGTGCAATAGGAATTGCCCCAACTGGAAAGACCGCAGCACCACACAGGCCTGCTGCGCCCACCAAAAAATTACGACGCGTAGCCATCGCTTCTCCACCAAGTAATGTAGCTGACGAGACTTTGCTGGCCTTCTTGTTCACATTTGTGCTCAAGAGGCCAATCATTTTGAAGATCGAGCGTATCGAAACATTTCATTCATTTCGGTGATAATTGATATTCGGTCCTGCAAGTTCCCGCCTGCGCTACGGTGAACGAGGATGATAACTTACAAAATCGTCAATATCGCGGCGCCGAATTCCAATAGCGCCATCGAACCATACCAGTGAGGATAAACATGAAGAAAGAGTTAATGACAGTAGATCAGGTGCAGGGTGCTTGGGCGATCATGTCGACACCGGCCAAGGCTAATGCCTCGGACTGGCGCGCTGAAAACACGGTCGACCTCGATGAGACCAGCCGCGTAGTGGAGCAGCTCATTTCCTCGGGCGTCAATGGCATCCTTTCGCTGGGAACGCTGGGAGAGTGTGCGACCCTGACCTGGGAGGAAAAATCCGCCTTCATGCGCACCATTGTAGAGACCGCACGCGGGCGCGTTCCAGTGTTTGGCGGCACCAGCTCTCTGTCTACACGTGAGACCGTGCGCCAGACGCGCGCGGCTCGCGAGATCGGTGTAGATGGCGTCATGGCTGGCCCGCCGATGTGGTGTGCGCCCGATGTGCCGACCGCTGTTCAGTTCTACCGCGATCTGGCCGAGGCCTGCCCGGATACGGCCATCTGCGTCTATGCGAATACCGAGGCTTTTCGCTTCGAATTT
>JBFJJV010000066.1:0-15471 GCA_041635265.1 Panacagrimonas sp. | reverse complement strand
GTCCGAAGACGTGCCCTGATCTAACAGGGATTAAGACTTAAGAATTATCTATTCTATGCCTGTCTCCTCTTTCGTCCGAAGACGTGCCCTGATCTAACAGGGATTAAGACTAGTTTCCGGCCTTCGCCGGGCTTCCACGTCGTGGGTCCGAAGACGTGCCCTGATCTAACAGGGATTAAGACGGTCTTCTCATCGCCCAGGTTTCGGCAGGCCCAGCGTCCGAAGACGTGCCCTGATCTAACAGGGATTAAGACTCGGTCCCGGATTTCTACGGTGTTGGCGCTCATGTCCGAAGACGTGCCCTGATCTAACAGGGATTAAGACGTGGCCAAGGGCATTGAAGGTTTTGCACATGACGTCCGAAGACGTGCCCTGATCTAACAGGGATTCAATCCGTGTTCACTTCAGCGAGTCGGCATTGGTGCAGAACTGAATAGCATCTGTCAGGAGAATTCGATGAGGCTTGAAAATGATGCACTGTCGCAAGGCCAAGCCCTGTCCGCGTTTGCGCAGATCGGGGTGATGGTTCTCTCCATGGCGGTTGTGGGCGTGGTGGCAGGGCCAGTGGCGTCGTTGCCCGCATGGTTCACCGTGAAAAATGTTAGCGCCTGGATTGTGGAGTCTGTTGGCTAACCATTAGCTGCTGGCCGCGCGCTGTTGGGTGGAAAGCTTTCCGTCGGCGGTGCGTGAAGAAACGGTGCTTATCATGAGCGCATCACGCACGGTAAGGCCATGATCCAGACCATCAAAGACCAGCTGCAGCACAAGCTGTTCGCCATTGCAGCGCGAACAGACCTGAGCCGCGAAGAAAAAACGCTGCACGTCATCCATCTGTTCTCCGCCGGCTGTGCGGCCTCAGCGGTGCAGCCTCTGCCAAGGGCAGACTATTTCGTGCTGACACCGCTTCAGGCATGGATGGGGGAACGGCTGTCCGCCATTCACGGAATCCCGCTGAGCCGCGAAGGGGCCGGCCAACTGTTCAAGGAACTGAGCGGCGTGTGCGGCATGGGCCTGATGGCACAGCCTTTGATCCTGGGTGCCTACAAGGGCTTTCTCCCATTCATTGCCGGGGTCACTACTGTCCCGCTGGTGTACGGTGCGACGTATGCCATCGGTCGGGCGATGAGCGCCTATCAGAGCGCCTAGGTGCGCGGTCAGAGAGTGAGTGAGGATGAGAGACGACTTAATTGGGCCGCTGCGCGTGCAGAACGTCACGGAGATGGGCGCGACTATGCGCAGCGCTGAGCCACATTTTCGCCGGGTGAGCCATCATCTGGATGATGTGGCACTGCTGGCTGCATTTTTCCGGATCGCGTTTGCCGATCTGGGTCTTGTCACCACAGACCTGTCGGTTCTGGCAGCCGCCCAGCGAGTGGCTCCGGGAATGTTTGAAAAGGGCACTGCAGGCTTTGCCGGTCACTTGCGCGACATGGAACCGGAGCAGGTCTCTGGTCTGGCCAGCTCGGTCAAGGGTGCATTACATGAAATGGCTTTCGTCGAGCTGGAAAACAGCGCTCGCGACGCCGTCTTCGCATCGCTGTTTGATGATCCGCACCATCCGGCCACGGATGTGCACTTTGTCAATCGGGACACCGGCGAAAGCTGGGGCTCCCAGCTTAAGGCGACCGATCAGAGTGCTTATGTGCAGGACTGGATCGATCACCACGAAGATGGCGACATTCGTGTCACTGACGAACTAGCGGCCCGCATGGGCTTGCCGGGTACCGGGTTGAACAACGCTGACCTCACGGTACAGACCGAGAGTTTTCTCGATCGGGTTCAGGGTATTCCGGATGCAGATTCGATCTGGCACTACGCTCCGCTGATTGCGCCAATGTCGGCTGCCATCGCCATCCATGGTCTCAGGAAACGCTTTCGCGTGGGTGAGCTGAGCTGGCCGCAATTCAGGCGCAGGGCGATCTGGATTGGCGGGCTGAAGGCGTCACGCGTGGCGTTTATAACGACGCCGTTAGCGACGCCCGGGGTCAATGCCGTTACCGCGACGGTGCTCCTTGTACGCATGATTCTCAATGGTCGTGAATGGCTGGAGCGCTTGCCCTCCATGCGCTCTTCGATGTCCATGTCTGCAACAGCTTCAGGGTGTGGAGCGTGACCATGCGCAGCTTGTTTCTGGTTGCATATGATGTGGTGGATCACGCACGACGCAGGCGGGTGCTCCGGGTGGTGAAGTCGTTTGCCAGCGGTGGTCAGAAATCCGCTTATGAGTGCTGGTTGACGCCGGCTGATATCCAGTCGCTGATGATGCAGGCGCGCGTTTGCCTGGAAGCCAGCGAAGACCAGTTCGCACTGATTCCGCTGGACCCGCGACGCGGTGTGTTCACATTGGGTTGCGCGCTGCAGCCCAGTGATCCTGCATTTTTTTACTTCGGCTGAATACACAGACCTATGGGCACGCTCTATATTGATCGGCGAGACGCAGAGTTGTCCGTTGAAGGCGGCGTGTTGAATATTCGTGAGCCGAGCACGCGGCCACGCAGTTTTCCCCTATCGAGTATCGAGCGGGTGGTGATTTCAGGCAACGTCCGTGTCGATTCGCGTGTTTTCACCCACCTTGTTGATCGTGGCGCCAGCGTGCTGCTGGTGGACGGTCGTGGTGCGCGACGCCATGCACACGTAGGTGCGTTTGGACATGGAGACGCGCGCAGGCGCCTCGGTCAGTACCGCCTGTGTAGTCACCCGGCAGAATCGCTCCGTTGGGCGAGACTGCTGGTACGTAAGCGGGCCAGTAGTCTGTTGAAGCTGTATGCAGAAGCGCTATCCAAGCGGCCAGATTGTCGGCGTGAACTGAGTGTCGTGACCACACAAATAGAATCGCGCTTGCCTTCACTTGGCACGGTGGCCACCGTTGCGAGCCTGCGTGGCCTTGAAGGCAGCATTGCGGCGGCCCATTTCCAGGGTTATGCGTCGCTCTTCAGTGCTGGGCTGGCTTTCGCCGGCCGCAACCGAAGGCCGCCACGGGATCCGGTCAACGCGGCCCTGTCGCTGGGTTATACGCTGACCCACGCCGATTCGATAAGGGCCTGTCTGCTAGCTGGACTGGACCCGATGCTGGGTGCCTTGCACGAGCCTGCACATGGCCGCGAGTCGCTGGCTTGCGACTTCAACGAACTTGCCCGTGCGGATGTGGAAAAACTGGTCTGGCGCTTGTTTGCGGAAAAGCAATTGCGCCCGGAGAATTTTGAGCGCCACGCGGGTGGCGTGAGTATGAACAAGTCTGCTCGGCAGGTTTTTTACGCGGCATTCGAGCAACAGGCGCAGCGCCATCGCGGGCGGCTGCGCGTGGCCACAGCTGCCTTTGCACGGCACTGTGTGGCGTTTTCAGAGCAGCGCGGAGCGGCGTGATCCCCTTCGCCGACCTACCTTGCGACGATGCAGCCGGACTGCTTGTGGACGGCAGAGTAGGCTACGAACTTCGCCTGCACGAAGGCGCGCTGCATGTCACGGGTAATGACCGTCCGATGCAGCGTATTCCGCTACGGCGCATTGGCCGTGTTGTAATGCGTTGCCCGACAGACCCTGCGCTGTGCGCCGTTCTGGAATTGGTTTCGCGCGGGGTGCCCGTGCATTTCCAGAGCTCATCGGGCGACATCATCGCAAGCATGGTAGGCCGTGAGGCAATGGCGGGCCCAGATGTGGAAGAAGCGTTGCGGCAGGCGCATTCTGCAAATGCGCCTGCGCGCTATGCTGAGTGGAAGGACTTGCAGCTTCAGCACGCCATGAGCCGGATTATGCGTGGCCGTGTGCGTATGCCCGTTCTCCAGTTCGAAGATCTGCTTAGACGGCACGCAGCAGGACACGCACGGGATAATGAATTTGAAGCAGCATGGAATGAAGTTAGCGCTCTGTGTTTCGCCTGGGTCGACGCCACCCTGACGCGCATGCGTCTACGGCCCTTGGTGCAAGCATTGGCACAGCGCGAATGTCTGCTAGTGCGTGACCTAGATCGCATTCTGGCCATTCCACTGCTGTGGCAATTCTCCGCATGGCTCTGTCAGGCGCTGGTCTGTGGCCCGCGCCAGCGGGCGACGTTTTTTGCCGACGCATGCAGGAACCAGCTGGAAACCTCGCTGCTGGAGTCTCTGGCGGCTCTGCAATTCCATCTAAGGGGGGCAACGCGCCGTCGCTCGGCGAAAGCGTCTCGGCGTCGCGCAACCCGGTCCGGAACATATAGTGAAGCCCCCGCATGAAGCATCACGAGCGCCGCCGTTATGTCCTGTGTTACGACATTGCGGACCCGAAGCGCCTGAGGGGCGTGCATCGAAGGGTTCGACGCTCGGGCATTGCGTTGCAGCGATCTGTGTTTGACTGCGAACTTAACACGCGTTCACTTCAGGAGTTGATTAGGGATATTCGCCAGATCATCGACGCCCGGCATGATGACGTTCGCATCTACGGACCGCGCCACGATGCCCCTGTCGCATGGTTTGGGGCAGGGGCTGAGAATGATGGCGTGCAATTTTTCCGGCAGGGGAAGCCGGCGACGTCGCAGAGGGTTCCTGCCGTACCCAGGACACAGATGCGCTCAACAGACTAATGGATTCTATCTAGGTTCCGGCGTGCCAGTACCCCGGATCACATGTATGAGGGCTAGTCGCCCGAGGAGAGTAAAGCAAAAATTTTAGCGAAACATTCGGGCCGATTTGGTTTGCTTGGCTGCGGGATACATCAGATCGGAAACGCTCTGTCCAAGGTCCGGAGATCGAAAGCATGAAAACCACAGAAGTCGCCCCGGAATCGCGTACGAGGGCGATCGGAATGGAGTGCCACCTCAAGTCCGAGTATTACTTCAGACAATAGTGTCCAAGCACCTTTGAGTTCACCTTGTAAAAAACGCCAGTTACATTCTCAGCGGCACCATACAAGCTGCCGGGCGACACTCCCTCCGCCCTAGGTCTGGTTGGTGCCGGGTCTGTGCCTTGGAACTGTAGATGATGCCGATCAAAGTCGGAATTATTAAGGCGGCGGAGGCTTGGCAGCGAGTAGACGAAGCTTTTAGTGCGGTCGCATCCTGAGCTGCAATCAATTCTTGGATTGCAAGTGCGTTGCGGATGGGGTTTGTGCGCCGGCTAAATTCCGAAAAGACTCCGCACTTGGCGGGCCTAGGTTAGAGAATATCTCGTAACCAATTGAAAATATCCGCGGCCCGTCAACAATCTTGAAGGGTTTGTCCGTTGGCTTGGCCTTTCGACAGGCGGTGTCTGAAAGCGGCATTGCTTCACCTCACTTTATGCCGATTTGGGGGCATCTCACTTGGCGTATCTGGTCGATGCCCCCAGATGTGCCCCCGATTGGGGGCATATTCAGTCGGAACGCCTAGGTACGTTACGGACACTATATCAACAAAAAACCCCGCATTTAGCGAGGTTTGGAGCATCTCTTCGGCCTGTGCCGGAATGTTAGATGGCGTTCCCACGGGGATTCGAACCCCGATTGCCGCCGTGAAAGGGCAGTGTCCTAACCATTAGACGATGGGAACGTCGTTGTGCCTACTTCTACCACTACTTCTCGTACTGCAAGCAAAAACCTTGGTGGAGCCAGACGGGATCGAACCGACGACCTCTTGCATGCCATGCAAGCGCTCTCCCAACTGAGCTATGGCCCCTCGAAAGGGCGCGCAGTATAGCCAAGCCGCATGGCGGGCTCAATGAAAATTTTTGGGAAACTTTTCTATACACCAAAATTCTGAATTGCCGCGATCCACGGCGCAGTGCTCCCAGGTCTTGAAATCAGGTCGAAATCAAGGCCAAAAGTGCGCTTGAGGCACGCACGCGTGAGGACTTCCCGAGTGGCACCGTATGCCTCTACTTCGCCGCGTTTGAGGATCAGGACTTCATCACAGACCTGCATGGCGTGATTTAGATCGTGCAGGATCATCGCCACACCCAGCCCCTTGTTCGCGCATTCTCGGGTGATGGAGAGCAGTTGGTGCTGATAGCTCAGGTCCAGATTTGCGGTAGGTTCATCCAGCAGCAGATAACGTGGCTCGCCATCGCCTATGGGCCAGAGCTGGCACAGGACGCGCGCGCATTGAACGCGAGCGCGTTCTCCTCCTGAGAGCTGGGTGTAGTGACGCTGCGCCAGAATTTGCAGGTCGAGCAGGGCAATCACTTCATCAACTGCCCGGATGTCCGCAGGGCTTGCTCCGCCCCCCCAGGGATAGCGCCCGAGCGCCACCACCTGGCGCACTTCAAATGGAAAACGCAGAGATTCCGCCTGCGGAAGTACCGCGCGAAAACGGGCACGTTGCTGCGCATCCATTGCGGCCATGGCACGACCATTGAGCGCGATGCTGCCCTGGCTGGGTGCGAGTTCGCCTGAAAGCAAGCGCATCAAGGTGGTTTTGCCTGCGCCATTGGGGCCGACGATGCCGAGTATGCGGCCGGGCTGCAGTTCCAGACTGAGCGCCGACAACAGGCGGCGGTGGCCAATTTGGTAGGCGATGTTCTCGGCTCGGATCATCAGAACAATTCGATGCGGCGGCGAAAGTGAATCAGCATGCCAAGAAAGAAAGGCCCGCCAACCAATGCGGTCAGAATGCCGATTGGCATTTCGGCGGGAGCCATCCAGCTGCGCGCGGCCAGATCGGCGCAAAGCAGGAGCGCAGCCCCGCCCAGCGCTGCACCTGGAATCAGATAACGATGGTCAGGACCGATGGTGAGCCGGATTAAATGCGGCACGATCAATCCGACGAATCCGATCACGCCCGCCAGCGCGACGCTGATCGCCACTGACAGCACAATCAGCGCGGTGACTTTGCGCTTTAGTGCTTCCACGTTTACGCCCAGGTGCGCGGCCTCGGCCTCTCCCAGCAAGAGGGCATTGAGTGCGCGCGCCTGTCGGGGCAAGAGGACCAGCGACAGGATCAAGATGGGCGCTGCCGCGGCGAGTTCAGGCCACCCGGCTTTGCCCAGCGATCCGAATAACCAGAAAGTTGCTTCGCGCAGCGCTGTGTCTCCCGCCAGTTGAATCATGAGCCCGATGCCGGCCCCGGCAATGGCATTGATGGCCAGGCCCGCGAGCAACAAGGTGGCGGTACGCGTCTGCCCCTCGAAGCTCGCGAGTTTTGCCGCAAGGCCGGCAGCTGCGAGTCCGCCAGTGAAGGCGGCGATGGGTGTCAGGTAGGGTAAAAGGGCAGCGGGCAGGGCCAGGCCTCGCGCAAAGATGATCGCAGCCACTGCTGCCAGGGCAGCGCCACTGGCCACGCCGACCAGACCCGGATCAGCCAGCGGATTACGAAAAAGGCCCTGCATGGCGGCTCCGGACGCCGCCAGTGAGGCGCCAACGAGCAAGGCCAACAAGACGCGCGGAATTCGTAGATTCCAGATCACGCTGGCGCCAGTACCGGAGGACGCGTCGCCCGGGTGACTCAGGATGTGCAGGATTTCGCTGGCACTGATGCTGAGGGCGCCCGAAGCCAGCCCGGCAAGCGCAGCAATCGCGGCGAGCGCGCTCAGGCAGGCAAACAGAATCCTGCGGACACGGTGGCGCGCACGCGGGTCTGGCCCCATATCAGCGGGGGGTGCGGAGGTGGAAAACGGCATGCCTCATTGTGCCGCACTGTAGGCTCTGTTGGGCTGCGCGAGAACACTGATTTCAATTGATTTGACGAGAATCAGCGCCTCGCTGCGTCTCAGGCGGTGCCGGTCCTTGCGCCAGTCTTGGCACTGGAGCCTTGCCAGGCGGGTGCAGATGGGAGCCTGATCTGCCCCGAGCCGCAGCTGCAGGCAGTCCCTGCACTCCAGTTTGGTGATGTGCTGCTGATATACTCTGCGACATCGTTGTCTCATGAGCGAAAGTGGCGGAATTGGTAGACGTCCGGGTTTTAGGTACCCGTGCCGCAAGGCGTGCGAGTTCGAGTCTCGCCTTTCGCACCAAGACCGTCATGGGTCTAATGAGCGCGCATCATTAATAAATTTATATAAATCAAGCACATGGCATCCAATTGCGTTGTGGGGTGCCGTATTGGGCTTGATCCGTTCCGTTTCCGCAGCATTCACGCATCACTCACCAGAGCCACGAGACCGCTTTTTTATTATGGAAGTCAGCATCGAATCAGCCCCTGAGGGCTTGCAACGCGAAATGCGGGTCATCATTCCCGCCGATCAGCTCAGCACCGCCGTAGATGAGCGCCTCAAGACCATGTCCCGGAAAGCCAAATTTCCTGGTTTCCGGCCTGGCAAGGCGCCGCGCAAAGTCGTTGAGCAGCAATATGGTGACTCCGCCCGCATGGACGCCGTGTCCGAGTTGGTCCAGAAAAGCTATCCCCAAGCGCTGGACAAGGTGGGCGCGCGCCCCGCAGGCCAGCCTCAGATCGATGTCATTGTCGAGTCTCCGGGCAAGCCCCTCGAGTACGTCGCCAAGTTCGAAGTGTTTCCTGAAATCGAACTCAAGGACTTGGATAAGCTGGAAATCGATCAGCCAGTGTTTGAGATCGCAGAATCCGACATCGATGAACTCGTCGAAAAGCTGCGCAAGGCTAAGCGGACGCTGAATGTCGTGGAACGCCCGGCCGCAGATGGCGACGTGGTCAAAGCAGATTTCGAAGGCTTTATCGATGGGGAGGCTTTTGCCGGTGGCAAGGGCGAGGACACCGAATTCGAGATTGGGCTTGGCCAGATGATCGGAGACCTTGAAAAAGGGGTCGTCGGCCATCCTGTCGGCGAGTCCTTCAAGGTTCCGGTGAAGTTTCCCGAGGACTATCGCAGCAAGGACCTGGCCGGCAAGGACGCCGAGTTCGAAGTCACGCTCAAGGAAATCAAGGAGCCGACGCTGCCAGAGGTCGCCAGCGAGGAATTCCTCAAGGATCACTCAGTTGATTCCCTCGAGGCGCTGCGCAGCAAGAGTCGTGAGGCGCTGGAGCGTGAGTGCGAGAAAGCGATTTCGCGTAATCAGAAGAGTCAGCTCATGGAGCAGATTTATCTGAAAAATCAGATCGATATTCCGCAGGCCTTGATAGACGCCGAGCTGCCCACGATGCGCCAGCAGGCGGCACAGCGCATGAATATGCAGAACGTGCCGCCGGAGAAGTTGGCCGAGATCATGCCGGCTGAATTGTTTGGCGACAGTGCCAAGCGCAAGGTGACTGTGGGCCTGATTCTGGCCGAAGTCATCAAGGTCAGGAATATTCAGTTGGACCCGGCCAAGGTTGAGCTGGCGCTGGATAAACTGGCTGGCGACTACGAGCAGCCCGAGCAAGTGAAGAACTACTATCGCACCAATCCGCAAATGCTTGAAGGTCTGCATTCGATGGTTTTGGAAGAACAGGTGGTTGAATCCCTGCTCAGCGATGCCAAGAAGACAGACAAGTCCATGACTCTGGAGGAACTGCTGAATCCGCAGCCGCCGGCGCCCAAGACTGAAGACAAAGAAGACTGAGTCTTAACCCCTCATCTGATTAATACTGGAAAACCATGTCCGATACGCTGACTAAAGCTTCAACCCTGGTACCGATGGTGGTTGAGCAGACCGCTCGCGGCGAGCGCGCATACGATATCTACTCACGGCTCCTCAAGGAGCGCGTGGTGTTCATCGTCGGAGGCATTGACGACTACATGGCGAACCTTGTCGTGGCCCAGTTGCTGTTTCTGGAGTCCGAGAATCCGGACAAGGATATTCATCTGTATATCAACTCGCCCGGCGGCGTGATCACCTCCGGCTTGTCGATTTTCGACACGATGCAGTTCATCAAACCTGACGTTGCGACCATGTGCATCGGTCAGGCCTGCAGCATGGGCTCCTTCCTGCTTTCCGCAGGCACCAAGGGCAAACGCTTTGCGCTGCCGAATTCGCGCATCATGATTCATCAGCCTTCTGGCGGTGCGCAGGGGCAGGCGACTGACATCGAGATTCAGGCCAGGGAAATCCTCTATTTGCGTGAGCGCCTGAACCAGATGTATTCAGAGCACACCGGTCAGACGGTTGAAAAAATCGCGAAAGACGTCGAGCGCGATTTCTTCATGAACGCAGAAGCGGCGAAAGACTATGGATTGATCGATCAGATTCTGGACAAACGGGCAACCCCCGTCGCTGTTCCGTGAACGCCCGTCGGCCGGGGTTTGTCAGGGCGGCCGGGCATGCTATACAGAAACTAGGACGGCGCGTTCCGCCGGTAATGAAAGACGCAAGGACGTAAACCATGAGCGCAGATTCGCGCAGCGGAAACCAAAACGGACGGGTGTTGTACTGCTCGTTCTGCGGCAAATCCGAACACGAGGTTCGCAAGTTGATTGCGGGCCCTTCGGTTTATATCTGTGATGAATGTGTTGACCTGTGCAACGACATCATCCGAGAAGAAGTTTCGGCCAAACCACAGACCAAGGGGCTGCCCAAACCGCAGGAGATCTGCACTGTCCTGGACGAGTACGTCATCGGTCAGGAGCAGGCCAAGAAAGTGCTTTCGGTGGCGGTCTATAACCACTACAAGCGCCTGTCGGTCAAAGGTTCCCAGGATGGCGTAGAGCTCGCTAAATCCAACATCCTGCTGATCGGTCCGACCGGCTCGGGCAAGACCTTGCTGGCCGAAACTCTGGCTCGCCTGCTCGATGTGCCCTTTGCCATTGCCGATGCGACCACCCTGACCGAAGCCGGCTATGTCGGTGAGGACGTTGAAAACATCATCCAGCGCCTGCTACAGAAGTGTGACTATGACGTCGACAAGGCGCAGCGCGGCATCGTCTACATCGATGAAATCGACAAAATCGCCCGCAAGTCAGAGAATCCTTCGATCACCCGCGACGTGTCGGGTGAAGGTGTCCAGCAGGCCTTGCTGAAACTCATTGAGGGTACCATTGCTCAGGTGCCACCACAGGGCGGGCGCAAGCACCCTCAGCAGGAATTCCTGCAGGTCGATACCTCGGGCATTTTATTTATCTGCGGTGGCGCTTTTTCCGGCCTCGAACGTGTGGTCCAGGAGCGCACGGAGAAAGCCGGCATTGGGTTCTCGGCGGATGTGCGATCCAAGACCGACTCCCAGAAGCTCAATAAGCTGCTTTCCTCCATCGAGCCCGATGATCTGGTTCGCTTCGGCCTGATTCCTGAATTTGTCGGTCGCCTGCCGGTCGCCGCCATACTCAATGAACTGGACGAACAAGCCTTGATCCAGATTCTCAAGGAGCCCAAGAACGCGCTGATCAAGCAGTACGGCAAACTGTTCGAGATGGAAGGCGTTCAGCTTGAATTCCGGGAAGATGCGCTGCTCGCCGTAGCTGGCAAGGCCAAGGAGCGAAAGACCGGTGCTCGCGGCTTGCGCACTATTCTCGAAAACATCTTGCTGGACGTCATGTATGACTTGCCGTCGCTGCAGAATGTCAGCAAAGTGGTGGTGGACGATGCTGCAGTTCGCGGCGAATCCAAGCCCTTTGTGGTCTACGAGAACGTGGAAAAACCAAAGCGCGAAGTCAAGAATTCTGCTTGATTCGGCTCGGTTCACGCGTTGCTGAGCCGATTCGGCCTCAATTCCGACCAAATAATGGGTGGGCCGCCTTGCATTCGGGCGGGTTCGCCCTCATCTGTAATAATGATCGCGGGTTTTCCGACCGTGCCTGACAGGATTCCAAAGTGCCTTCCACTCCAGAAAAACTGACGCCCGTTCTGCCGCTTCGCGATGTGGTGGTTTATCCGCACATGGCGATTCCGCTATTTGTCGGTCGCGAGAAATCCATCAAGGCTTTGGCGGCCGGCATGCAGGATGACAAACGCATTTTGCTGATTGCCCAGCGCACGGCAGACAACGACGATCCGGGTCCTGACGATATGTATGCAGTGGGCACGCTGGCCAGCATCCTGCAGATGCTCAAGCTGCCCGACGGCACGGTCAAAGTTCTGGTCGAGGGTCAGCAACGGGCGCTGATCCAACGCATGGAAATGGGCGGTGAATTTTTTACCGCCCAGTGCACGCCGCTGCCCGATGACGAGCCGGGGGAAGGCAAGGAGATCGAGGCGCTCAGCCGCTCAACGCTCGCGCAGTTCGAGCACTACGCCAAGCTCAACAAGAAGGTGCCAGCCGAACTGCTACCTTCTCTGGCCAGCATGGACAACCCTGGCCGGCTGGCCGATTCCATCGCCGCGCACCTCAATCTGCGTCTTGAAGACAAGCAGCAGGTGCTCGAAATTGCAGATACAAAATCGCGGTTGGAGCACGTCTACACGCAGCTGGAAAGCGAAATCGATGTGCTGCAGATCGAGAAGAAAATTCGCGGTCGCGTCAAGCAGCAGATGGAAAAGAATCAGCGCGAGTATTACCTCAACGAGCAGATGAAGGCGATCCAGAAAGAGCTCGGAGAGAACGAAGACGCGCCGAACGAGATTGAGGAATACACGCGAAAGATTGAAAAAGGCGGGCTATCAAAAGAAGCCAAGGGCAAGGCGCGATCTGAGCTCAACAAGCTCAAGCAGATGCCACCGATGTCTGCCGAAGCCACGGTTGTGCGCAACTACCTGGACTGGCTGACCAATGTGCCCTGGAAAAAGGCGACCAAGTCCAAGCTCGATCTGGTTGCAGCACAGAATAAACTGGACGAGGACCATTACGGACTCGACAAGGTCAAAGAACGAATCATTGAGCATCTGGCGGTGATGAGCCGGGTGCGGAAACTCAAAGGCCCGATTCTGTGCCTGGTTGGCCCACCGGGCGTAGGCAAGACCTCGCTGGGTCGTTCCATTGCCGACTCGGTCAATCGCAAGTTTGTTCGTATGTCGCTCGGCGGCGTTCGCGATGAAGCCGAAATTCGCGGGCATCGCCGCACCTATATTGGCGCCATGCCGGGCAAGATCATTCAGAACATGTCCAAGGTGGGTGTGAAGAACCCGCTGTTCCTGCTGGACGAGATCGACAAGATGTCGATGGACTTCCGCGGTGATCCTTCTTCGGCCCTGCTCGAAGTACTGGACCCGGAACAGAATCACAATTTCAACGACCATTACCTCGACGTAGACTTCGATCTGTCGGATGTCATGTTCGTCGCGACCTCGAATACGCTGAATATTCCAGGCCCGCTCCTGGACCGAATGGAAGTTATTCGGCTCGCCGGATATACCGAGCTGGAAAAGATGGCGATCGCGAAGCAGTATCTGATTCCAAAGCAGCTCAAGAGTAATGGCCTGAAAGATGGCGAGCTGGATATCACCGATTCCGCTGTTCAGGGCATTGTGCGCAACTACACGCGCGAAGCAGGCGTTCGCAATCTAGAGCGCGAGATCAGCAAGATTGCGCGCAAGGTCGTCAAGGACATCCTGCTCAATCCGGATCTGACCCAGGTCGAAGTGACCGACAAAAACCTTAATGACTATCTCGGCGTCCTCAAATTCCGATTTGGTCGTGCTGAAGAAAAGAACCAGGTTGGGCAGGTCACCGGTTTGGCATGGACAGAAGTTGGCGGCGAACTGCTGACGATTGAAGCCGCCTTGGCCACAGGTAAGGGCAAGTTATCCCAGACCGGGTCCTTGGGCAATGTCATGCAGGAGTCCATTCAAGCGGCCCTGACCGTGGTCCGGTCACGTGCCGAAGAGCTTGGCATCGATGCGGAATTTCACGCCAAGCACGATATCCATGTGCATGTGCCCGAGGGTGCGACGCCCAAGGACGGCCCATCCGCCGGCGTCGGAATGTGTACGGCTTTGGTCTCGGCACTGACCGGAATTCCAGTCAAGGCGGGCGTGGCGATGACCGGAGAGATCACTTTGCGTGGCGAGGTGTTGCCGATTGGCGGGCTCAAGGAAAAGCTTCTGGCTGCCAGCAGGGGCGGCATTCAGACCGTGCTGATTCCCGAGGAAAACGTCAAGGATCTCGCTGACATCCCGCAGAGCGTTAAAGACGAACTCAACATTGAACCGGTGCGATGGATCGAGGACGTGCTGCGTCACGCGCTCGAACGGATTCCGGAAAGAAAATCCGCCGAAAAGCCGACGCCGGCATCCGAGTCCAACGTGGAGACAGCGCGACCACATTGAATGGACCCCTTATGCAATGATGCGTTTCGCCGCTTTTGGGGGCTTGCTTAATTTATTTCACTGCAATTGATTGACTGGCGCGAGAACCGCTTGGTATAAAGCCGCCCCTTCGAAGTCATTGAACTAGCGGTGCAAGAATATAGTTGCCAAGCCAATGACCACACTAGAGAGATTCAAGAAAATTTTATTGGGGATGAAACTGAGTCTGCAGTTCATTGTTCGGCCTTAATGAAATTCACTGACTCCAAACTTGAGGAGAGTAAAAACGCATGAAAAAAGATCAGCTCATCAGCGCCATTGCCGACAAGGCAGATATTTCCAAGGAAGCTGCAGGTAAGACTCTCGACGCCTTTGTTGATGTGCTTTCCCAGGCGCTGAAGAACAATGAAGAAGTGACTCTGGTTGGCTTTGGCAAGTTCATGGTGCGCGAACGTGCAGCGAGAACTGGCCGCAACCCCAAGACCGGAGAGCCCTTAAATATTGCCGCCAGCAAAACACCATCGTTTAAAGCTGGTAAGGCGCTCAAAGACGCTATAAACTAGCGCGCTCTGCGGGGGCGCTGGAACGAAATCACATTCCATCATTAGTCGCGGGGGTGCTTAGCTCAGCTGGTAGAGCGTCGCCCTTACAAGGCGAATGTCGGCGGTTCGAGCCCGTCAGCACCCACCACTTGTTTCAGGAAAAGATTTAACTGTAGAAAATGGAGCGGTAGTTCAGTTGGTTAGAATACCGGCCTGTCACGCCGGGGGTCGCGGGTTCGAGTCCCGTCCGCTCCGCCAATTTGTAGTTGTAGCGAACAGGCACCTTTGAAGGTGCCTTGTTTGTTTCTGCGGTATGAGATTTTCAGAAAAGATTAGGTGCTAAAGCCATGCTGCAAAACATTCGTGATCGTCTGACCGGCCCGCTGGTGTGGTTTGTGGTGGGTTTGATAGCCATCCCATTTGCATTCTGGGGTATCGGCACCTTCAACTTTGGCGGGGGTGATCCGGTGCTGGTCAAAGTGGGTGATCAAGACATCAGCCAGAGTCTATTTCAGCGCAACTTCAATAACCGATACCAACAATATCGAAATCTTATGGGCGACAGCTTCCGCTCCGACTTGTTCGATGAGGAGCAGTTTCGCCGCCTTACCCTGGAAGACATGATTCAAGATTCGGCGATGCGCCAGTTCGCGGTGAGCAATGGTTATCGCGCCAGTGATCAGACCTTGCGAGAGCTGTTGCTGGAGATTCCCGCATTCCAGAGTAGTGGAAAGTTTTCCAAGGACACTTATATTCAGGTTCTGCAGCGTGAAGGCAGCAGTCCTGAACAGTATGAAGCGCAGCTGCGTCAGTCATTGGCGATTGATCAGATTCGAAGTGCGGTGCAGGGCTCGGCAATCGTCACCGCCGCCGACGCTTGGCAGGCTTATCGTCTTGAGCAGCAGACTCGCACGATCACCGCAGTGCAGGTCAAGGTCGAAGACCTGCGGAATAAGGTCCAGATCAGCGACGAAGAAATTAG
>JBFJJV010000065.1:0-16222 GCA_041635265.1 Panacagrimonas sp. | reverse complement strand
TGTAGCGCTCGAAGTGGCTCCTGCCCTGCACAAATAACAATGTGATCTACTTCGATCAATTCTGCCTTTTCACGCTTTTCGCCATAGCTGATCAGAATTCCCCTTTCATCAATAGACTCGTAATTAACGCCCGAGCGCGTTTCGACTTGCTTGGCCTGTAGCGATGCGCGATGAATCCAGCCGGTCGTCTTGCCAAGCCCTTTCCCGGGCTTTCCAGCTTTGCGCTGCAGGAGAAATACTTCACGCGCGGGTGGTGTTGGTTGCGGCCGCACCACGCCACCACGCGACTCGGAAGGGTCGGTGACGCCCCACTCGGCATTCCAGAGTTTGAGATTCAGTGTGGGCGAATGTCCCTCGTGGACCAGAAACTCAGCCACGTCAAAACCAATACCACCGGCGCCAATCAATGCAGCCCGTTTACCCACCTTTGCCTTGTTCGCCAGAACGTCTACATAACTCAGGACTTTTCCGGCTTTGATCTGATCAGTAATCCCGGGAATGGAGACTTGTCGCGGCGTAACGCCGGTTGCCAGCAGAATTTCGTCGTAGCCAGTCTCAAGCAATTGCTTGGCGGTCACATGCGTGTCGAGATGAAGAACGACTCCGGTGGCTTCGATCTTGTTGCTGAAATAGCGCAATGTCTCGTGAAACTCTTCCTTTCCAGGAATAGTCTTGGCCATGTTGAACTGCCCGCCAATCTGGCTGCCAGCCTCGAATAGGTCCACATGGTGTCCGCGTTCGGCGGCCACAGTTGCCGCCGCCAGTCCTGCCGGGCCCGCACCGACGACGGCGATTCTTTTAGGATTCTTAGCAGGCAGATAATTCAGTTCAGTTTCAAAGCAGGCTCTCGGATTCACCAGACAAGTGGCAATTTTCCGCTTGAACGTGTGATCCAGACAGGCCTGATTGCAGGCAATGCAGGTATTGATGTCTTGCGCTCGATTCGCCGCAGCCTTGTTGACGAATTCCGAGTCAGCCAGAAAAGGTCGCGCCATGCTGACCATGTCCGCCTGACCTTGTGCGATGATGCTTTCACCCAACTCGGGCGTGTTAATACGATTGGTCGTGCACACCGGGATGTCGACCACTCGCTTCAGCTTCTCGGTCACCCAGGCGAACGCGCCACGCGGAACGGATGTGGCGATCGTCGGCACACGGGCTTCGTGCCAACCGATGCCGGTATTGAGTATGCTTGCACCAGCCTTTTCAATCCCTTGGGCCAGCTGTTCAACTTCGTCCCAAGTCTGGCCTTCGGGAATCAGATCGAGCGCTGAGATTCGATAGATGATGATGAAGTCCTTGCCGACTGCCTCGCGCACGCGCGAGACGATTTCTATCGGCAATTGCATGCGATTGCTGTATTCACCACCCCACTGGTCTGTGCGCTTATTGACATGCGTGACCAGAAACTGATTGATGAAATAGCCTTCTGAGCCCATCACTTCAACGCCGTCATACCCCGCTTCGCGTGCTAATTTCCCGCATCGAACATAGGCCTTGATCTGCTTCTCAACGCCGCGCGCATCCAGAGCTTTCGGCGCAAACGGTGAGATCGGACTCTTGACCCTGGAGGCGCTGACCGCAAACGGGTGATAGCCATAGCGCCCAGAGTGGAGAATCTGCATGGCAATCTTGCCGCCCTCACGATGAACCGCATCGGTGATCACGCGATGATCTCTTGCGCCACGGCTGGAGGTCAGCTGCCCTGCGAATGGCGAGACCCATCCCGCCACGTTCGGGGCAAAGCCGCCGGTGACCATCAAGCCCACCCCGCCGCGCGCGCGCTCGGCGAAATATTCGGCCAGACGCGGAAAATTCTTTCGTCGGTCTTCCAGTCCAGTGTGCATGGACCCCATGAGGACGCGGTTCTTGAGCGTGGTGAAGCCCAGGTCCAGGGGTGCAAGAAGATGGGGGTAGGCAGTCGTCATTGAATAAGATCTCCGGATAAGAGCGAATCGTATCGGCCAGCCAACTCACAATCATTTGCCGAAACTGCCTTGATCCTGTCTGTGCAGCCGGTCGTCAGCTATAAACGTGCGGCGGTAACCCTATCTGGACTGATGGGGCGTCGCAATGTCACGATAGTTCAATGAATAAATCCGTATTGCCTAGTGAAGAAAAATATTTCTTCCATGGCCAT
The DNA here is from genome assembly GCA_041635265.1 of Panacagrimonas sp. GTDB lineage: Bacteria > Pseudomonadota > Gammaproteobacteria > Nevskiales > Nevskiaceae > Panacagrimonas. Next base: position 14,082 of record JBFJJV010000065.1, on the reverse strand, counting down.
TATCGTCTCGCTTATGAAACGCACGGGCCGGAACAGGGTCCGCCAGTGGTATTGGTGCATGGCATCTTGCTGGACGCCCATTGCAACCGCGATATCGCGGCGGCACTGGCCGAACGCGGTTACCGCGTCATTCTGCTGGACCTCCTGGGTCACGGGCGCAGCGACAAGCCTGTACGTGCCTCAGAGCATCGTGTCGATTTCTACGCGGAACAGATTCTCGGCCTGATGGATCATCTGCACATTCACCGCGCCATTCTCGGCGGTGTCTCACTCGGCGCCATCACCTCTCTCACCGTCGCTTGCATGGCGCCACATCGAGTGCGCGCCCTGTTTCTGGAAATGCCCTTGATGGAGAATGCGGCCCCGGCCGCGGCTTTACTATTGGTGCCTCTGATGTTGGCGGTACATTTTGCGAAGCCGGTGTATCGCTTACTGGGCAAGGTGCTGCGCCACCTACCGGATGCTAAGCGCCCGGTGATCAATAGCCTGCGCAATGGCTTTGCGGCCGAGCCGGAGGTGATCCGCGCGATTCTGCACGGCATCCTGGTTGGCCCCGTGGTTCCACCGTATCAGCAACGCAAACTCGTTGAGATTCCCAGCCTCGTCATCGGTCATGGCTACGATCCGCTTCATGCTCTGTCTGACGCCAAGGCGCTCAAACGACAGCTGCCAAACGCTGAATTTCTGATCGCGCGCTCCGTGCTCGAACTAAGGACCAAGCCAGAAAGGTTGATGCCGCGAATCATCAAGTTCTTCGAGCGGGCCAGTTTTGACGCGGATCGACCAGCGACCGTCTTCAATCCGGGACTGGCTGCGAATAGTTAGAGCGGGCGGGAACGATTTGGGTAAAGACGAGACGCGCGCGTGCGCGATAAACTCTCGACCCTCACTCTTGCCCTCTGACCTCGAGCGGATCCATGGCCGTCAATATCACCGCACCGCAGTTCCTTCACGCCATTGAAGGTGTGCGTCTGGGTGTAGCCGAGGCATCGATCAAGGCGCCGGGCAGAAAAGACCTCGTCGTCATTGCACTGGATGCCGGCACCCAGGTCAGCGGCGTCTTCACCAGAAACGCCTTCGCTGCCCCGCCAATTGAGTTGTGCCGGGAACGGCTGGCCCAAGGCGAGGGAATTCGCGGGCTGCTGATCAACTCTGGCAACGCCAACGCCGCCACCGGTCTGGGCGGCCTTGAGGACGCAAAACAAACGTGTGCGGCCGTGGCTACAGAAATGGGCTGTCCGGCTGAAATGGTGCTGCCCTTTTCGACCGGTGTCATCGGTCAGAGACTGCCTCTGGATCGGATGCTGAAGGCGATACCGGAGGCGGTCAGGTCAGCCCAGCCCGAAGGCTGGCTCACCGCCATGTCGGCCATCATGACCACGGACACGGTCCCCAAGGGTGCGACGCGCAAGGTCCAGACCTCTCAAGGTGAGGTGACCGTCACCGGAATCGCCAAAGGCGTCGGCATGATCTGCCCGGATATGGCGACCATGCTGGCCTATATCGGCACTGACGCCAAGCTCAGCAAGTCCGCGACCGAACGGGCTTTACAGGAGGCGGTCAGCACCTCGTTCAACTGCGTCACGGTCGATGGTGACACCTCGACCAACGACGCCTGCATGCTGATGGCAACAGGCAAGGTGGGCACCGCCGAAGTCGATGCCTCGCATGTGGACTACCCGGCCATCAGCGGGGCCATCGCCTCGGTCTGCACTGAACTCGCGCAGGCCATCGTCCGCGACGGTGAAGGCGCAACGAAGTTCATTACGCTGGAAGTCGGCGGTGCCAAAAGCGAGAGCGAAGCAAGACAGGTGGCCTATTCGGTCGCGCATTCGCCGCTATTCAAGACTGCGATGTTCGCCTCTGATGCCAACTGGGGACGGATCGCCATGGCCATCGGAAAAGCAGGGGTAGCCGGGCTGGATCAAGGCAGCGTCGATATCGCGCTGGACGATGTCATTCTCATCCAGGGCGGCCAGCCACATCCCGACTATCAGGACGCGCACGGTAGCGTCGTGGTAGCAAAACAGGAATTCACCGTGCGCATTGGCCTTGGCCGGGGCAAGGCCAGCACCCGAGTCTGGACATGTGATTTCAGCTATGACTACGTGAAGATCAACGCGGAGTACCGGACCTGAACTTGCCGCACATCCATGTAGCCTGCGGCGTGCTGCAAAATTCGAGCGGCAAGGTTCTGATAGCACAGCGACCGCCGGGCAAGATTGCAGCAGGCAAGTGGGAATTTCCCGGTGGCAAGATTGAATCCGGGGAGTCGCCGCGGGAGGCGCTCGATCGCGAACTGCATGAGGAGCTTGGGGTAAGCCCAAAAACCGCACGGCCGCTGATCCGCTACACACACGCCTACTCCGATCGTGTGGTGACTCTGGAAACCTGGCTGGTGAATAGCTGGCAGGGCGACCTGGAAGGTCGAGAAAAGCAGCAGTTCGCCTGGTTTGATCCACGGGCGCCTCTGAATATCGACGTTCTGCCAACTGTCAGTCCCAGCCTGGGTGCGCTCCGGCTCCCCCTGGCCTATGTGTTTACAGCGCCTAGGGCATCGCCTGCGGAAATTATTGCGGGTCTGAACCTGCTGCCGCGCGGAGCATTGCTGCGCATCAGGCTGCCCTCATTAAGCGACGAGGCGTATGAACATGTGGTCCTTGAAGTTTTACCCGAGGCGCGGAAAATTGGGCTCAGCCTGATCGTCGATCGCGGCGAAGACATGGCGGCGCGGATCGGTGCAGACGGCGTACATTTTGATCAGAACACACTGATGGGGACAGCACCGGCTGATCAGAATGACTTGCTGAGACTCGCCTCCTGTCATGACTCCGACTCACTGGCTCATGCCAAGCAAATCAAATTCGACGCCGCCGTGTTGGGCAATGTTCGACCTACCGCAAGCCATCCCGAGCGCTCTGCCATGGGCTGGAATCGATTCTCCGAACTCGCCGGCAAGGCCAATCTACCGGTCTACGCCATCGGCGGTCTCGGGCCGGAAGATCAAGATGAAGCGTTCGCGCATAACGCCCAAGGCGTTGCGGGCATCTCCGCTTACTGGAGCAAATCCGGATCTTGAGCTGGCAAGCCCTGATCCTCATCATCTTCGGCAGGAATTCCTTTTTTCTCATCAAACCATTCACCCAGATCCAGCAATTTGCAGCGCTCGCTGCAGAATGGTCGGTATTTATTCGTTTTTGCCAGTGATGCGGCTTCTCCGCACTGCGGACAAGCTGCTGTTTTCAATTCGGTCATGACGGGAGTTGGGATTTGGTTTCTGCGTCCGTTAGGTTTGGCACTTCAATACTCATTTCTGACGATTGCGGCGGTCGAATGCTGCGCTCGATGACTTCGGCCGGGGCAATGGTATCTTCGGATGCCGCCCGCAGATCGACAAACTTTCGGGCGGTGACCATGACGCGGGTATCCAGGCTCGCACTGGCCTTGTTGTAGTGCTCGACGGCCTTGTCGAGCGCGCTCCCAACTTTTGCCCAGTGTGCGCCCATGCCGCTCAGGCGCTTGTACAACTCCTTGCCAAGCTCCGCGACCACCTGCGCGTTTTCCGCTAGTGCCTCCTGCCGCCAGCCATAGTGAACCGCCTTGAGCAAGGCGATCAGCGTTGTCGGGCTGGCCGGAATGACACGCGAATCGGCACCGTACTCGATCAGCCCAGGATCCTGCGCCAGCGCGGCCGAGAAGAAAGCTTCTCCCGGTACAAACAGAACGACAAACTCCGGCGCGGGACTGAACTGTTCAAAGTAACTTTTGCGGCCTAACTGCTGAACGTGGGCGCGGACCTGCAGCGCATGGCGCGCCAAGCCCGCATCTCGTTCGACATCAGATGTGGCTTCAACCGCGGAGAGATAGGCATCGAGCGGGGCCTTGGCGTCGACCACGATTTGCCGCCCTCCTGGAAGCCGCACAATGAGGTCTGGGCGCAGGCGTCCCTCGTCAGTATTGCGCGATGCCTGCTCTTCAAAATCGCAGTGCTCGAGCATGCCTGCCATCTCGACCACCCGGCGCAGTTGCACCTCACCCCAACGCCCTCGCGCGCTCGGCTGGCGCAGGGCTTTGACCAGGTTCGCCGTCTCCGCGTGTAATCGCGGCAGATGTGTTGCGACCAGTTCCTTAACCTGTGAATTGAGCGCTTCGTAGGCGCCCACGCGCGCCTTTTCCATTTCCCCGAGTTGACCGTCGAATTTTTCCAGGTTTTCGCGAATGGGCTTGGTCAATTGCTCGATTGATTTCTGGCGTGCTGCAAGGTCCTCCTGAGCGCCCTGCTGAAAACGGTGCAGATTCTCCTTCGCCAGCTCGAGAAAAGACTGATTATTGGCGCGCAAGGCATCGGCCGACAGTGTTTTAAAGGCGTCCCCCAACTTGGCTTGGGCGTCTTTGAGCACACCGTGCTGCTCTTTCAGGCGCAGCTGTTCTTGCTCAAAGCGTTCTGTCAGGGTGGCATGCTGGGTCTGTAATCGATGGTAGGCCTGAGCCTGCTCGCGCAGTTCTGCCAACTGCTCGCCCTGAAGTTCCAGCCGGGTCTCGGCATTTAGTGCGCGCTGGATCTGCGCCTGATACTCCTCGCGTAGCCTTGTGAGGACGGCGCCGTGCCGGGATCGGTCACGCGCCCAAAAGATCAGTCCACAAACGATAATCAGCACAAACGTGGAGGCAGCAACGAGCAGGTAAAGCAGCGGGACTGGGGTGTTTGGATCGAATTGCATCTAATTTAATTGATCAGCAAGCAGGCAGTTTGACAGAGCAAGAAGCAAATTGACCGCCATGATCATCCGATTGCACGCTAGCGAAAGAGAATAAGCTACAATATTCGCTTATCCGCATATGCGGATTTCAACTCCATCCTCCCTATTTGACCGCCATCGCGGCAGGAGCTGCAGATGTCTTCCTACCTGTTCACGTCTGAATCCGTCTCTGAAGGACATCCGGACAAAATGTGCGACCAGATGTCCGACGCTATTCTGGACGCCTATCTGGCCCAGGATCCAGATGCCCGCATTGCTTGCGAGACACTGACCAAGACTGGCATCGCGATGCTGGCGGGCGAAGTCAAAGTCGTCAAAGGAGTGCACATCGACGCCGAAGCAATCCTGCGCGGCGTGATTGCAGACATCGGTTACACCAGCTCTGACATTGGCTTCGACGCGGCAAGCTGCGCGATTCTCAATGGCCTTGGCAAGCAATCGCAGGACATCGGTCGCGGCGTTGACCGCAAGGTCAAGAAGAATCTAGGCGCAGGCGATCAGGGACTGATGTTCGGCTTTGCAACGCGGGAAACGCCAGAACTGATGCCGGCCCCGATCCAGTACGCGCATCGTCTGGTCGAGCGCCAGGCCCAGCAGCGCCGCGGCAAACTCAAATGGCTGAGGCCGGATGCCAAGTCACAGGTGACCATGCGCTATGAGGACGGCATCCCGGTGGCCATAGATGCAGTGGTGCTTTCTACACAGCACGGGCCGGAGATCAAGAACAAGACCCTGCGCGAAGCCGTCATGGAGCAAATCATCAAGCCGGTGCTGCCAGCCAAACTGCTGCACAGGGGCACCAAATTTCACATCAATCCGACCGGCCGTTTCGTCGTTGGGGGGCCAATGGGTGACGCCGGCCTGACCGGCCGCAAGATCATCGTTGATACCTATGGTGGCTACGCCCGTCACGGCGGCGGGGCCTTCTCAGGAAAGGATCCCTCCAAGGTGGATCGCAGTGCGGCATACGCATCGCGCTATGTTGCAAAGAATCTGGTTGCCGCCGGCTTGGCTGACAAGGTTGAAGTTCAGGTGAGCTATGCCATTGGCGTGGCAGAACCGACCTCAATTGCCATCGAGACGTTTGGAACCAGCAAATTGAGCCAGGCGAGCCTGGAAAAACTGGTGCGCAAACATTTCGACCTGCGCCCTTACGGCATCATCGAGATGCTAGATCTGCTGCACCCGATCTATCGTGGAACTGCTGCATACGGGCACTTTGGCCGCAAACCGGAAAAAGTAAAGTACACCTGCGCAGAAACTGGCAAAGTGCACAACTTCACCGCATTTTCCTGGGAAAAAACCGACAAGGCCGCTGCGCTAAAATCGGCCGCCAAGGGCATGAAATAAGGTTTTGAGTGAAATGATTTATTGGCGCCCTGAGTAAGGGCGCCAAGCCTTCTTACCCCGGTTTCGGCCTATTTCACCAGCCGCAGATGATTGCCCTTCTTCTCGGGCTTCGGCTTGTCCTGCGAATTCTTGTCATCAGCTGAAGCGCGCGAGCGATCAGCGTCTTCGCCCGGTGGCGGGGCTTCAATTTCGCCAAAGACAATCCCCTCCCCATTTTCGCGGGCAAAAACTGCAAGCACTGCTGCAACTGGCACAAAGACTTCAAACGCCTTTCCGCCAAAACGGGCCGAGAACCAGATCGGGTCACTGCTCAAATCAAGGCTCTGAACTGAAAGCGGGCTGATATTGAGCGTAATACGTCCCTCCTGAACATATTGCCGAGGGACGATGACGCCAGCGGCATCTGCCGCCACCAGCAGGTGTGGTGTCAAGTCGTTATCTGTCGCCCAGTCGTAAATGGCGCGAATCAGATAGGGGCGGCGGCTTCCAATACTCATGTATGCAGACCCAGCTCTATTTTTTCTTTACGTCGTTCTCGGACACAGACTTGGAGCTCCGTGTCGGCACCTTTTTCACTGGAGCAGATTTTGCGGCCACGCTGGCAGACTTGCTCAGGCCGCGCCCGCGTGCGCCCATTGATTTTCTGGGCTGGATTAGACTGGCGGGAAAGGCTGCACGTGCAAAAGCGCGCTCGGCGTAACGCCGAATGGGCTCGCTATTGGCAGGCAGTTGCAACTTGAGCGTGGCCATACGCCACAGCAAGGCGGTAATAGCGCAGTCTGTCAGGCCAAAATCAAGTCCCAGAAACCACCCGCGTGAAGGGAACAATCTGGCGTGCAGGGCAAGTTGCTCGGTCAACTCCTTTCGCGCTTTCTTGGACGCCGCCGGGGTGCCTTTTTCCACGCTCTTGAGTAGCGGCAGCCACTCGGATTCGATCATCAGCATGAACATACGAAGTCGGGCCCGTACTGCAGCCTCAGGCGGCATCATCGGTGGATGCGGATAGCGTTCTTCCAGAAATTCCGCGATGAGCCGGGCCGGATGAATCACAGTTTCTCGATCGGTCAACGTGGGCAAAGTCTGGGCAGAATTGAGCATTGCCAGATCTTCACTCGTCTGACCCGGTCCTTGCAGTTCAATTCTGGCGCCGGTGACTGCTTTTTCTGACAGAACCAGTCGAATCCAGTGGCAGGCGACCTGCTCTTCGGAGCAGTATAGAGTGACGCCCGCGTTACTCGCCGGGCGCGCTGCCGCCACATATTTACTTTTGGTGCGCAAAATCATTTGGGGCGCCTTGCAGAGCGCAAAAGGCCGGTCTTCATGACCGGCCTCCACAGCGAATCAAACGAGTTATCACGTGTTTGCTCTAGTGGACATCTTTCCAGAATTCCTTTTTCAGTAAATAGGCAAAGACGGTCAGAATCAGAAGATAAAAAATCGCCTTGACCCCTACCTCCTGGCGCATGGAGCGGCCAGGTTCCGCAGCATAGGCCATGAAATTGACCAAGTCACCAACGTACTTGTCGAACTGCTCAGGTGAAAGACTGCCTTCTGAGACCAACTCGAATGGCGCGGCTGCGCCATGCCCGTCGTCCGCCGTCGCCTCATGATGCGCCTGCACCTGCCAACCCTGCTTTTCCCACAGCACGTTGGGCATGGAGGCGCCGGGGAGCACAGTATTATTGACGCCCATGGGCCGTGCCGGGTCAAGATAGAAGCTCTTCAGGTAACTATAGACCCAGTCCTCACCGCGCAAGCGCGTTTCCAGCGAAAGGTCTGGCGGGGCCTGACCAAACCACTTGGCTGCGTCCTCGCCCGACATGGCCGCGTGAATCTGATCGCCCATCTTGTCACTGGTAAGCATCAGATTCTTGCGCATCATTTCTTCCGGAATCTCCAGATCCTGCGCGATTCGGCTGTAGCGCATGAACTTCATGGAATGACAGCCGGAGCAGTTATTCATGTAGATGCGCGCGCCGCGCTGTAGAGAAGGCAGATTACTGACATCCGCCTCATAGCTGAATGGCAGCGCGCCGCCGCTGGCAGCAACGGCGCTACCCGTAATCAGACCGAGCGCGAGCGTGGCCAGCCAAAGTGGGAATATCAGCAGTTTGGCCTTCATGAGGTCACCCTGTCAGGCACGGGCTTGGACTGTTCGAACTTGTGGATGAACAGCAAGCTGAAGAAGAAGAAGAAGTAATACATGGTGCCGAGCTGGGACAGCAAGGTGTATAGATTGGTCGGCGCCTGCAGACCCACGTAGTTGAGCACCACGTAATCCAAGGCAAACAACATGGTCAACACCTTGGTCAACATCCCCTTGTAGCGGATCGACTTCACCGGATTGCGATCCAGCCAGGGCAGGAAGAACAGGATCAGGACCGCGCCAAACATCACGATCACACCCGGCAGGGCGGAGCCGAACATCGACGGCGTCGCCCGCAACATGGCGTAGAAAGCACCAAAGTACCAGGCTGGAGCGATGTGCTCCGGGGTGACCAGCGGGTTGGCCTCCTGATAGTTGGGCTTTTCGATGAGATAGCCCCCACCGTCCGGGGCGAAACACATTACCGCCACGAACAGAATCAGGAAAACGCAGACCCCGACGATGTCCTTGACCGTGTAGTAGGGGTGAAAACCGATCCCATCCAACGGCACCCCGTTCTCGTCCTTGTACTTCTTGATATCGACGCCGTCAGGGTTATTGGAACCCACCTCATGCAGTGCAATCAGATGCGCAATAACCAGTCCAACCAAAGCGAAGGGCAGCAGCACCACATGCATGGAGAACAATCGATTCAATGTGGCGTCGGCAGGGATGTAGTCACCCTGAATCCAGACCACCAGATCCGGTCCGATCACCGGAATGGTGCCGAACAAGTTAAAGATAACGTTGGCACCCCAGTAACTCATCTGGCCCCAAGGCAGAACGTAACCGGCGAAGCCTTCGGCCATCAGCACCAGGAAAATCAGACAGCCGAAGATCCAGATCAATTCACGCGGCTTCTTGTGTGAGCCATAGATCAGACCGCGGAACATATGCAGATACACCACCAGGAAGAAGGCACTGGCACCGGTTGAGTGCATATACCTGAGAATATTGCCCCAGGGCACATCGCGCATGATGTATTCGACCGACCCGAAGGCCTGAGCCGCATCGGCCTTGTAGTGCATGGCCAGCCAGATGCCGGTAATCAGCTGATTAACCAGCACCAGCAGCGCCAGCGAGCCAAAGTAGTACCAGAAATTGAAGTTTTTGGGCGCGTAATACTCGGTCAGATGATCTTTCCACAGCTTGGTTGCCGGGAAACGATCATCAATCCAGCCCATGAAACCGGTGGTCTTGTGTGGATTTGGAACGATTGCCATTTCTTGATCTCGTCCTTGTTCTTATGCCGCAACCGGATCTTCGCCGACCACGATGCTCGTATCCGAGGCAAAGCGGTAGGGTGGAACCTGGAGGTTGAGGGGCGCAGGTACGTTCTTGTAGACGCGACCGGATAGATCGAATTTTGAACCGTGACAAGGGCAGTAGAATCCGCCCTGCCAGTTGGCCGCGATCTCTGGCGCCGGAAATTCGGGGCGGAATGTGGGCGAGCAACCCAGATGGGTGCAGGAGCCGATCATCACCAGAATTTCTGGTTTGATCGCACGCGCCTCACCGGAGATGTAGTTCGGCTGCTGGTCCTGCTTGCTATCGGGATCAGCCAATTCAGCTTCGACCTTGGCTAGGCTGGCCACCATCTCAGGGGTGCGCTTGACGATCCACACCGGCTTGCCGCGCCAGCCTACGGTCAATTTCTGACCTGACTCAAGTGCCGAAATATCGACTACTACCGGGGCGCCAAGTGCTTTGGCCCGTTCACTGGGCTTCAGAGAAGCCAGAAATGGCCAGGCCACAAACCCCGCACCTACGGCGCCCACACCGGACGTGGCAAGCGTCAAAAAACGCCTGCGACCCGGGTCCACACCTGCGGGCGCGGCACCAGCCACGCTTTGCGTGCTCATCAAATAAAACCCCCTGGAGGCATAAAATATTGCTTTGGATATTGGCAATTCGCCGCGCCACTGAACGATCCAACAACAGTTCGGCACAACAAACTTCCGAGATTATACGTAACCGAGTGGCTGTCGGTCACTGATCTTCGAAATAGCGTCGCCTTCTCAGGCCTACAGACCCGCCGAGGAAAGATAATTTCCTACCCCTGCGCCTGTTCCGCTAATGTGCATTTCCTCTGACCGTCGGGCCTGACCATGCGCAAAGATTGGTATATGGCGATTTTTTCCCTCTGTATTGTTTGCGGCTGCTCGAGCTCAAACAACAGCACCTCGGGTGAGAGTGGGGCAGGACAGGTGGCAACAATATCCTGTCTTGATTCTGCTGAAATGACTCAGGCTGCAGGACCGGCACTTGCACGCAATATCCTGTTCATATTCACCGAGGATCAGGGCTTGCAACTTGGCGCCCTGGGGACCGCCGGATTGCTGACCCCAAATATGGACCGTCTCGCACACTCGGGGGCCCTGATGACCAACGCCCATGTGACCGTGGCCACTTGCACGGGCTCCAAATCCTCGATATTCACCGGCTTTAGCAATCACAACACCGGGGCAATCAGCAACGTTAATGAGTTCATCGGGAGTGACGCCGAGCTGCGGATGGCCAATCCACCGTGGCTGAACGATGACAACTCGCCATATAACCGATACCGAATACGCGACGAGTTTCCGACTTTGATCGAAATCCTGCAGCAGACCGGCTATTACACCGGTCTGCACAACAAATTTCATCTATCGCCGCACAGCAAATTCCCTTATGAGCATTGGGACTCGAGGGACTCGTCCTACATTCAGACTCTGGATTTTATTGCCGAAGCCGCAGCCCAGGACAAACCCTGGTTCCTGACGCATGTAATTTCCAACTCCCACCGGCCGTACCCGAATAGCGACACCGGGACCATCCGGATAAACCCGGCAGAAGTTTCGCTTCCCGCCCACCTGCCGGACACCGCCGTGTCACGCAAGGACTGGTCGGAGTACCTGGCCGCGATCGAAATCACCGACTACAGAGTAGGCCAAGTCCTTCAAGCGCTGAATGACTCACAAGCCCTAAATCAGACTCTGGTTGTGCTCATGGGGGATCACGGACCTGCCTACCACCGAGGAAAGTTCTCTACCTATGGACTGGGCCTTCGCGCGCCAATTATTTTCAGTGGCGGCGGCATACACGCTGGTCAAATTCAGAACGCCCTGTTTAGCAATGTGGACATGTTACCCACCCTGCTCGATTTTCTGGGCCTGGACAGCCCAATTACACAGGGCAGTTCCTTTCGGCCATTGCTCACTTCAGAGTCCTCCCTGCATCCACGAAAATGTGTGGTTGGCGAGGCCTCTTCCGACCGATCCATATTTGATGGGCGTTATCGTCTTATTCAGAGCCCCGACCCTGACGACACCCGGATGCCAGCTGACAATCGTGACTTTTACCCGTGGCTGAACCGGGTCTACTCCCACATTGTTGAGAACAAGACCGACCCGGCATTTGCGCTTGCATATCGCTTGCTCGACCTTGCCGATGCAGATCTGGGCGACTTTCACCGTCCTGCATCAGAGCTATATGACAATCTGACCGATCCATGGGAAATCAATGACATTGCGGGTTCGGCTGAGGCAGCCGAAGTGCGCGCCCGACTTGAAGGGCAATTGAACCAGTGGCGGCTGGATACCGGCGACACCCGCAAGTAAGCCATACTCGGCGGCGAGATACTTTCCGCACTCTGTCGGCTGTCGGCCCTCTGGCCTTGAATAATGCAGAAGCGCTTGCTTGATTTTTCTCGCTGAATCTTTATCGGCATCTTGACCGCTCGAAATTTTCCGCCCGACCCCCATACCGTTGTCGCGCCAAATCGTATTGATAAACATGAAAATCGCCCTCGCTGCCATCGTTCGGAATGAGGCTGAATATTTGGTGGAGTGGATCGCGTGGCACCAGAATCTCGGCTTTACTGACTTCTTCATCGCGGACAACGAGAGTGATGACGGCACGCTCGAGTTGCTGATCCGCCTGCGTGACCGCGGCGTGATTCGCTTACATCAGGAGCCGCGCCGCGAAAGAGCTCAAGTTCATGCCTACAACACCATGCTCAGGCGCTGGGGCAAGGAAATTGACCGCATTGCCTTCCTGGATGCCGACGAATTTCTGGTCAGTTCGCACGGGCTCGACGCCATTGAACAACTCGAGCAACTGCTGGCGCCGCCAGATGTGGGCGCGGTCGGTATCAACTGGCGATCATTCGGATCATCAGGACTAGAAAAGCGCACCGACGGTCTAGTCATAGAGAGATTCGAGCGCTGCGGGCCTGACGATCACCCCAGCTGCCGACACATAAAAACTTATGCGAAGTGCGCGGCGATTGACGTTCAGAGAATTCATCGCGCCAACCTGCTGCCGGGTTATCGCTATCTCAATACCGCCGGGCAGGAAATTCAGTTCACCAAGCCGGGTGCCAGTGAAGCCGTGCGCGATGGCGAACTGTGCATGAACATCGGCAGCAGCGAACTGCGCGTACACCACTATGCGGTTAAATCTTTGCAGGAATTCATCGAGAAAAAACAAAAGCGCGGTGACGCCATGAGCGGCCCGGAAAGAGAGCGCGGCATGGACTATTTCAGCATGCTTGATCTCAATGGGCAGACATGCAGATCAGCCTCGACTCACGCCGAGGCGACTCGTCGGCTGGCGGATAAAATCAGACAGAAGCTGAACAATTCCGTTTCACCACTGGCTCGACTGCGTCGCATTCTGCGCGGTTAAAGCCGCGCCAGCACTCCTGCCGCAATGGCGATCTGGTACATGACCTGGATAATGTCTTTTCCGAACTGGAATCGTTTCGGATCCACGCCCGGCAGGACCATGATCTCGTCCCCTGGCTGCACCTGAGATGACATGATGAATCCGCGCCCTTCTTCTGAGGATATTTCGCCCGAGGGCCTGATCAGCAGCACGCGCTCTCCCGTAGATTTCTGAATCATGCCGCCTGCCTGGTTGATGTAGTCGTGCACGTGATAGCCCTTGTGCCATAAAAATGCATTGGGCAGAAACACTTCACCATGCACTTGCACGAGCTGACTATTACGCGGGATGCGGACGACGTCCCCATCTTCCAGAGCAATCCGCGCGGGGTCATAGTCTTGCGGTAGAACCACTTGTCCTTTTGGCTGCACATTGCGAGAGCGCTCAATAAATTTGAGGACCAGCTCCGCTTCCCGCGTCCGCAACTCCGACTCTTCGCGCGTCATCGAGCGAGCGGACAAAACCGATTGCTCAAGCCGGCGCAGCATCTCGTCGAGCACCTGCTTTTGCCGCTCTGCGATACTCCTGCGAAAGAGCTGAAGACTCAGCTGGTTCGATTGCTCGGTGAACTTCACTTGAGCAAGCAAGTCGGCCATGGTCGCCTCGTAGGGCAAGACATACTGGCCAGCTCCTTCGTGCTCACCTTCCAACACGACTGCGATCTGACCCACCAGACGATCAGCGGAGACTTCGATCAGGTCACCCGTAACCACCGGGCCGTTGAGAGTCGGGTCGTCAATGGCAAGATAGCGAACCTGACGCTTTGGACCCTGACTGCGGGTGATGCTGATGTTGGTTGCCTTGCCACTGACTCCTGCCATCTCCAGTAGCTCAGAGATCGAAGCGCCTTCGCGAAACTCGAATTGAGCCGGGTTGGCGACAAGGCCGTCAACGACAGCAGTCGGCCCCACCGGCCCGACAAAAATGCTGTCGCCGTCCCTTAGCTGCAATTGCTCGAGCGCTCCCTTGGTCAGAAAATCGTAAAGATTCACCGATGCCATTAGATTGCCACCGCGTAGAACGCGCACATCGATATAGCTGCCGGAGTTTGGATCGATCCCACCCGCACGATCCAGAAAATTGAGCAAGGAATCCGAGGCGTAACCGGCGTAGAGACCC
>JBFJJV010000064.1:0-16327 GCA_041635265.1 Panacagrimonas sp. | reverse complement strand
ATGGACTTGCAAGGTTTTTTGGGTGTAGGTTTCGGCCATGAACGTCTTGCAAATTCATCCGCGAATATGCCCCTCAGTCATCGGGGGCGAATCGGACGAATTGAGCGCCCTAATCCACGTGGATTCGATTCCCGTGGGACTGGGTCTGGCGGTGGACTGGCGCGAGCTCTTTATATCGATTTTTCACGCAGGCGAGCGGTGGATCTGGACGGCGGAGTCTGGCGAAGCCTTGGAGGCGGATATCCATGATTGCGTCTTCACCGAATTTGATGCCGCGACCGTGCGCTGGCGTTGGCTTGACCCCATTTCTTTAGACAGACTTTCAGGAAATCGGGCTCGGACAGAGAGAGTCGCGACCTTCGATCGCTCGGACTATGAAAGCGCCATCCGCGGCGCCTGGATTGCGGCCTGTGGCCTGCTTCGATCAAGGCCGGATATGATTGTCCAGCCTCACGATTTGGATCGTGAAGCTTTCCTCAATCTACACCGGTGGGTTCATTCTGATGCATCAAAGCCCGTCGATATTCCGTATGTGCGTTTAGACAGCGGCGAAACAAAAACCTTTGGGAAGCCGACGGGCCGTCGATGATCCAGTCCCAAGCCGATTTGATTAGCGAGGCCGACGCCTGCAATACCATTGCGGAACTGCACGGCTTCATGAAGCGTTACGCGGCCAGCCTAGGTTTCGAATATTGCATCTACGCCACCATGCTGGTCGTCAATCCAGCGAAGCCTCTGCGTTTTGCCGTATCCGCTTACCCGAAAGCATGGCGAGACCGCTATGAAAAAATGGGCTATCTTGCAGTCGACCCGGTCATTCAGCACTGCATGTCCAATATGCGCCCGGTCTTCTGGGACGAGGTCGCGCTCAAGAACGAGGGCCTTCAGAGTGCTTTTTTTCGCGATGCCGCCGAACACGGTCTGGTCAGCGGCATGACCAGTCCTGTTATTGGGAAGATGCGGGAGATTGGTGCATTCAGTATGGCAAGCAGTCAGAAAATGGCCTTGAGCAAGGAACAACGGGGCGAACTGCTCAGGTCCCTTCATTGGTTCGCCATGCTGGTCTGCGAGGCATTCGAACGGCTTGCGCTGAGCGCACCGCTGGGTGACCAGAGCCTGCCCTTATCCGATCGCGAAACTGATGTGCTGGGCATGGTGTCCAGTGGCTATTGTGATCGGGAAATCGCTCAGAGCCTCGGACTATCCGAGCGAACCGTACGACACTACATCGATCAGGCCGGCATCAAACTCGGCGGGGTGACCGGGCGCCATCAAATCGTTGCCCGTGCGCGCGAAGCTGGCAGATTCAGTATCGAAGAACGCTCGCTTATCAGCGAATGGGCGACACCAGAAGTGATGGATTTTCGCCATTAGACCCAGCTCCGCCTAATTGGCGCGCCTATCACTTTGGCCGGCTCCTGTCACTGTCATTGTCGACGGTGCGCATCAGGATCAGCTCTGTTGATCTAGTGCCCCCTGACCGGAGGCACCGATGTATCAATTCACGATTGGAACACTTGGCGGCGAAAACGCCATTTCGCCCATATTGCTCGACGCCATGTTTCGCTTGCGCTACGAAGCTTTTCACAAGCGCTTGAATTGGGAAGTCCGGGTCGATCAGGGCCGTGAGTGCGACGAGTATGACGACGCCGACACCACTTACGTGATTGCACATGAACCTGACAGCGATCGCGTTCTGGCCAGTTGGCGGCTCAGGGCAACGACGGGCAACTACATGCTCAAGGATTCGTTCCCGCAAATTTTACGCGGCGCCAAAGCACCCTGCTGCAGCACCATGCTCGAAGTATCCCGCTTCGTCGTTGATCATCGCGGCAACAATATGCGCGATGGCATGAACAAGTTCCGCCACCTAACCAAAGAGCTGTTTGCACACACGGTTAAATATGCATTCGAGAACAATGTGCAGAGTGGCATCTGGGTAACAACGCTCGGTGTCGAACGATTGGGACAGCATCTTGGGTATTCGCTCAAGCGTTTCTCCCCCCCGATGCCCATTGGCCACACGATTGCCGTAGTGCAAAAGGTAGAGCTGGATGCGGCAAGCATTCTGACCGCCGAGCGCCAGCTAGGCATCGAAATTGGCCAAATCAGGAGAGCGGCATGAAACCACAAGCTTCGCTTTTGCTTGATGCCATCGCAGGAGATCTGGCAGAAAATTTCTCGAGCTGCTTCCCTTTCGAGCTCAGGGGCATGGTACGGGCGAAGCACGTGCCGTTCACCAAAGACTTTGACGCGATTTTTCTGGTCGATCACGGGACCATGGAATGTGTTGGCGCACTGCGTGAGGCCATCGCTTACAGGAAACTGAATCCCGGATGTACGATCACGGTCATCCGACGCGTCAGCGCGGATTGCGGAGAGACCGAAGCACTGCTGCGCTCCCTGGCACCGCGCGTGGACGATCAGGGACTGAGCGTGCCCGCAAACGCATTGCGCCCGCTGCTGGGGACGCAGAATAATTTTGAAGTGCTTATTTCCGATGACGCAGTGCTCTTCGAATACGCAGCGTGACACGGCTATGGAGCAAACACAGACCGCCCCCCGGAGCTGCGCCGTCCTCAGCCCGACTCAGGCCCAATAAGATGGGGAGGACAAGACACACACGAACTATCTCTGGCTGCAGCATCGGCACTCGGCACAAATATGCCCGACAACTGCTGAATTAAGCGTGTTTTCCGCCAGCAATCCGTTTACATGAATCATCAGTCGTGTCGCTGAATCGCGCGACTTAAGCCGTCGGGGCGCGCATTTTGTGCGGGGGCTTATCGTAAACTCCTGTCCATGCCTCCCAACGACGTTATTATTTATGCCCTCGGTCGCTAGCACGACACTCACTCAGCTGATCTATGTCAGTTCTGCGGTGCAGCCTTTTACCGATCAGCAGCTCAAGGACTTGCTGATCATCGCCAGAGATGCGAATGGCGAACACGAGGTGACCGGCCTGCTGCTCTATAAATCTGGAAACTTCATGCAGGTGATTGAGGGGAGCGAAGACAAGATTGATCAGCTGTATCGCAATATCATGGCCGACCCGAGGCACACCGGCATCATTCCCCTGATGCAAGAGCCTATCGAGCACCGGGAATTTTCGGATTGGTCCATGGGCTTCAAGAAGCTGAGCCCAGAAGAGGTAGAAGGCTTTTCGGATTTTTTGACCAGCGATCCTGAAGATGAAGGCGCACTGGGAAACGCAAAGGCGGTTCTGCAAGGGTTCAAGCGCTCTTGAATCTGTCAACCTGACAGGCGCCGCCGGGCCATCCCAGCGTCTGCGAATACAGTCCGCCGAGGCAGCGGCGATCACTCCGTGAAGCTCGAGCGGACTCGATGGACTCCGGGTTTCCGCCCGGCCGCCCCTCATATCCTCTTCAACAAACCTGCGTCAGACTGAAATTTTGTGACAACGCATAATCACTGCGGTGTTATTGATTTTTTGCGACCATAAGCATCAGTACAAGGTGTGAAGGAAATTGAAACAGGCGCGGCTGAGCTAGGGCCAGCTGAAGAAGCCAATCGCATCATGCTATTTCAGAAGCTGACGCGAACGCCTACTCGAAAATCGCTGAATGTTTCGTCAATATCGAAATCGTCGGTTTCGAGCCGGCTCTGTCGATATTCGATGAAGCCGCCAACGATACCCGGCTGGACATTGATTCCCACGGTGTATTCGAAGCCGTCAATGTCACTCAGGTCCGCATGTCCGATCTCGGCGTAGCCGCGAAACATGCCGGTGCCGATCAGGCCGCCCGCGTGAATTGCATAGCCGTTCTGGGTATCGTCGGCCGAGCCAAGACCCTGCACTTCAATGTCGCCATTAAAATTGATGTACTCCGCACGCATCCAGAATTGTCGCGTCGGCTCAAAAAGAAATCGGTATCCCATGCCCGCGCGCAATACCCTGGCGTCGGCTTCTACCTTTGCGCCCTGCACTGTGCCGTCCATGCTGTTGCTCTGGATCTCGGCGGTGAACAGGCCGATGCCATTCCCCATCCAGAAGTCCATGCCCCCACCATTGCCGTCAATACTTTCTTCAAACCCGCCTGATTCGACTTCAAAATCAAGATTTGAGTAATACACATCTAAATGACTACCCGTATTTGAGGCTTGAGGAGCAGCCATCGCCGCGGCGGGGAAAAGAAGAAAGGCACCAATAATTTTTGTTGTTTTCATGATCTCTCCAGATTGCGAGTTGGGATTAAATCTGAAACTTCACTTTATTCCAGCTGACGCCCTGCTCAAAAGATTTACTCTGCCCTTCTGCCGCACTTGCTTTCAGCAATATCAGAATCGCCTTGCATTTCTCGTCTGGAATTGTGTGCGCAAAATCCATGAGGAAGGCGGTGAGCGTTGATTGAACTGGAATCATGCCCTTTGCGCGAGCAGGCGCTTCCTTATCTTGCGCGTCGGTCAACATTGGCGTCATTGGCCCGGTTCTATCGGCGAGCCATTGCGCGGTGGCATGCAGAATGTCCACAATCCGCAGGGCCTTATCGGCTTTCAGACCTTTCGTGGTCCCGTCCCGAATCTTCGATAACGCCGCCCGAGACACTTTCGCCTGACGCGCGATTTCGATATCTCTTATCCCAGACAATTTGGCTGCCTTAACAAAGAGCGTACTCAGGGTAGACATTGCAGACATAAGCACCACGCGATCAGGTCAGCCCAAAGGCAGCGGCAAGTCATGAATTGGTACTAACTATGCCGCGAAACGGGCAATCGTGCCCACCTGCTCATGTCTTTTGTATCGGCCTGCACCCGACATGGCCCATCAAGGAATCAGTAGCGTTTGATAGCCACCGACAGTTCAGGGCTTCTTTAGCCCTATCGCGGCTCATAAAATCAGAGAGTTGCCGTAAATGTGCGCCACGCTAAGAACCATCTTTCATTGAGCACTTGAAAAGATCTGGTGCCTGGGGCGATTCGCCCCCCGCGCCGCCTGGCGCTGGGGGCGAAGGCGGCCCAAGGTCAGCAGACGTTCGGCCTGCTCTGATAGCCCGCACAAGGCCAATCAGTTATCGCCTAGCTTGTTGAAACTGGTGCGCCTGAGACGATTCGAACGTCCGACCCCTGCCTTCGGAGGGCAGTACTCTATCCAGCTGAGCTACAGGCGCTTGGCGCGATTGTAGCGCTGTGCTGACATTGCTGCGATCAGAATATGCGGCGTCCTATCCGCCTGTTGCGAAGGCTCGGGGTTTTATGCCTGCCCCCGCTGTCATCGACGGCAGCGGGAATTGCGGCAATTCATGCCATACCCGCGCATCGTGTGCGGGCACGATGATCAATTCCGGCATGCTTTGTTTGAGCTGATGAAGATGAACAATGCCGCGGCGCACGGCACCGGCGTCCGCGTCGACCAGCATTCTCGATAGCTGGGGCCGCTCGGCAGGCAATTCGACTCCCTCTCTTTGCCACACCAGGTCACCGATCAGCGCATATCGTTTTCCATCCTCGGTATTGATGAAGGCGATGATGCCGCCCGGGGTGTGCCCCGCGGCAGGAACGATGACAATGCTGCCATCGCTGTAGAGGTCAAGGCTGCTGTCGTAACCGAGGTAAGAACCGCCGCGATAGCTGATTGGGGTGATCGGCATGCGCCCGAAGGTTTCCATCAATTTCATGGAGGGATGGCCGCTGCGGGCGAAGGCAGCTTCAGCACCGGTGGTCATGATCGTCGGGCCGACCAGATCCGGAATGCCGCTGATGTGGTCCCAATGCGCATGGGTCAGGACGATGTTGGCAATCCGAGCGAGGTCGAAATTGGCAGCGGCAAGCTGTTCTGCAACCGAGACCCCTCTGGAATAGGTGCTGGTCTTCTGCATGAGCCAGGGCGTAGTGCGAATGTGCTGATCCACATCGCCACCGAAACCGGTATCGAACAGCAGATTACCCTGAGGATGTGTCACCAGAATGGCGCCGACGACGAATTCGCGCCTGTCGTGGAAGCTGCCGCCTCGATAAGCCAGCGCGGCTAAGGACTCGATACCGCCGGTGACGATGGCCGCCAGTTCAACGCCCTTTGCGCTCGGTCGCTCGACCAATTCGATCTGCGGCGCCTGATCAATCTCAAGCGTGGCAGGGGTAAAACTGAATGCGAGTACCACTGTGATTGCGAGGATCACAATCACCAGAGTCTTGAGCAACGTTCCCATAGCGACCATGCACCTTCCCTGATTCAGCGCGCAGATGGCGAGCCTGAATTCTGCGCGCGTATCTTAGCGCGGCATCGGCTTGGCAGGTACAGCCCGCCCGGCGCTGGAATCCACCGCGCTGACAACGCTAGGATAGACGGGCCCATGCGCTCATGCGATCGTTTGCCGGGCCTGCCACTGTCCCTCACCCCGGTCAATCCACATGAAATCAAAACTCCTGAGCCTGCAGAAACTGGTTGAAGAAGCCATTGACGATGGCGCGACGACGGTGGAGCAGGTGCACAGTTCTATTGCGAGCATGCCATTTGACGTGCTGGAGCGGATTGACGCCCTGCAGGGTGCAGTCGGCGCCGCCCGCAATATTCATGACGACACCGTCGGCAATATTTACGAGACCATTCGTCTGCTAAATGATCGCAGCGGCGAAATAGCACGCAAATTGCTGAACGCACGCAATAAAAAGTAGCGTGAGAACAGCAAAGAGGAGATTTTGTTGTTCTCACGCAGATATCCAGGCGTTTTGCCGGGCGATAGAGCGTGTTGTGCCCGACACAGTGATCCTCACGCTTCTGCTCACCTTTGCCACGGTGATCATGGGCGTGGCCCTGGCCGAGCAGACACTGATGCAGACGGTGGAACACTGGTACGGCGGCTTCTGGGATTTTCTAGCCTTTGCCATGCAGATGACACTGATTCTGTTAACCGGCTTTGGCCTGGCCATGGCGCCGGCCGTGCAACGCGCTATGGCGCGCATTGCGGCCATTCCAAAGACACCGCTGGCGGCGGTGACGATGACCGCCCTGGTGTCCGCCATTGCCTGCTGGGTAAGTTGGGGCTTCGGCTTGGTACTGGGACCCATCTTTGCGCGCGAAATTGCCAAGCGGGTCGAAGTGGATTACCCGCTATTGATCGCTGCTGCCTACAGCGCTGCTATTGCCGCCCTCACCGCCGGGCTCACGATTACAGCGCCGATCACGGTCAATACGCCGGGACATTTTCTGGAGTCGCAAATCAGCCTAGTGACGCTGAGCGAAACCATCTTTGGACCGACCTTTCTGATTACCGCTTTTCTCGGCGTCACTCTGGTGATCTGGGCGTTCCGGCAGATGATGCCGGACGCGGATGAAGCCATTATCGTCAAAGCCGAAGACCTGGCAAAAATGGATGCGCCGGTCGAGATCGCCGGCACCGAATCGGCCACCTTCGCCCAGCGGCTCAATCACAGCCGCATCATCACTTACACGCTGGTCCTCGGCGGCAGCGCCTGGATCGTTCACTGGTTCATCACCCAGGGTTTTGACCTCAATCTCAATATCCTCAACTTCATCTTTCTGATTCTGGGTCTGGCCCTGCACGGCAGCGTGCAACGCTACAGTCAGTGTTTTGCCAACGGCGCGCTCGGCTGCCGGTATTATTCTGCAGTTCCCGTGTTACGCCGGCATCATGGGCATGATGGCGGGCTCGGGCATGGTCGTGATCATCGCCCAGTGGATGGTTTCCGCCGCCACGCCCTACACCTTCGGCTTTCTAGCCATGCTGTCAGCCGGCTTCGTCAACATCTTCGTGCCCTCCGCCGGTGGTCAATGGGCAATTCAGGGACCGGTGCTGATTGAAGCGGCCAAGGGCCTCGGCGTCGCGCCGGCGGTGGCCATCAACGGATTCACCATAGGCGATATGTGGACCAATTTTCTGCAGCCCTTCTTCGCCTTGCCAGCGCTGGGCATTTCCGGGCTGGGTCTGAAAGATATCTGGGACTACTGCCTGGTCATGCTGATTCTGTTCGGGCTGGCCGGCTGTATCGGCACCCTGATCGTACCTTTGCTATTCGGAGCTTAGGTACCCAGCTGAAGGCACGGCATTATCTTTGATGATGCCTCACCGAAGTCTACGCTCGCCTCCCAAACGGGCTGCATGATCTACGTTAGGTGTCGCTGCGATACTTTTTGCCCGATTCATGTTTATGGTGGTCACGAATATACGCGCGCCATCAGTGCATCCGTCGGTCTTCCTGAGACTGACGTCAACTCCAGCCTGGTAAATCTTCACCCGATTGATCTAAGTCAATGAATAAGTTCGCGCTGAGCGCGATAGTTGAAGCGCGTTCATTTAGCCGGGAAAAGAAGCAAACAGGATCTTTGTTCGTTGGGGCCGCAATCCAGCGTTGCAGACGCTGCTGGCTTCAATCGCACTTTTCGATTGTTTCAGCCATGAAGATCGGTCGTCCTCGTGGCTGTTGCGTTCGACTGTTTTCACCCGACGACAACGATCGTGGCCAGATTGTTTTCCGGCGGTGCTTTTCTTCCCACATCAACAGGCCATTGAAATGCCGATACACGCTGCTCCCCGTCCCGAAGCTCCCAACAGGTCCCGTCCCAGGGGTCGCGGCAGCTTCAGGTCGTTTGGCGCGAGCATGATGCGCGGCCTCTCACGTAGCGCTCGGCCAAGCACAGATGGAACTACTGCCTGCGTGCTGGAAACAGTTCCCTGCAGCGTTGAAACTTTGCCCGGCAACGTTGAAACTTTGACCGGCAACAAGGCCCGCGCACTAGCTCCACCGCTCCCAAAATATCTGGTCAAGCAATACGGCTGGGCCTACTTGTGGCGCCCGTCCGTATGGTTCTTTGACCACCAGTTGATTATCAACGCCATCCTGTTCGGACAGTATCGGGCGATCATGTCAGCAACCTTGCGTCTGATCCATCCAGAACAGGCGGGGCGCTCGCTGCAGATCACCAGCGTCTATGGCGAACTTACGCCAAGACTTGCAGAAAAGATTTCTGACTTGCACCTGATTGACGTGGCCCCGGTGCAGCTGCAACTGGCGCAGCGCAAGCTGACTGCGGCGGGTCTCAACGCCAAGCTCGCCTGCATGGATTGTGAAAACCTGCGCTATGCCTCTGCCAGCTTTGATACGGCCCTGATGTTCATGTTGCTACATGAATTACCGGCGGAGGCGCGCGGGCGCGCTCTGGCCGAAGCCATTCGAATACTGCGGCCAGGCGGACGCTTGGTCATCGCCGAATATGGCGCGCTTATCAAACGGCATGCATTTCACCGTTTTTCCCCCGCAAGAAAGGTACTCGAAACCGCTGAGCCCTTTCTCGCCGAATTTTGGCGTGAGGATCTCGGTGGAATCCTGCGTGAATGTGCCAAGGATGGTGGCCGGACGGTGATGCTGGAGGCCAGCAGCGATATTTTTGGAGGGTTTTATCGTGTGCTCAGCTTTCAAGTCAATTGATCCACCGTCACCCCAAACCGCCCTATTTTTAGCGGGGCGTCTGACATGAACGGCGGTCGCGGCACTCTACGCGCCACATTGCTGCTGTTGTCTTTATTGGTGCTGGGCGCTTGCGACGGCAATTCCGGAGCGACCGGTGCTGCCGGCGTCCCCGGCCCGCCCGGCCCAGGTGTGACTGCCTCGGCCACGAAATTAAAAGTCACCATCACCGGCGTCCGCATACCCGGAAAACCCGTGGTCGACTTCCGTGTCACCGACCAGAATGACGTGCCGCTGGTTCGCCTGTCATCGGTGCGTTTTACCTTGGCCAAGCTCATACCGGGCACAGACGGCAATGCCAGTGCCTGGCAGAACTACATCAACCGCGTCGAAATTGCCGGGACTGTCGGACCGGGAACCGAAGACAAGCTGCAAGGCACGACCGATGGCAACGGTGAGCTGATCGATCACGGGGATGGCCGTTACACCTACACCTTTGCCAATGACGTCACTCAGATCACGGCACCGCAGGCGGTGCCGTTTGAACCCGGACTCACGCACCGTATCGCGATGCAGCTGGGCGGTGGCTCACTGCCGGCGGCCAACGCGGTTTTCACATGGCGTCCATCGGACGGCGCCACCACCGGTATTTTTTCGCATGACATCGTACAGACCGCATCCTGCAACGAGTGCCACGGCAAGCTGGCGCTGCACGGCGGTGGCCGCACGGAAGTTCAATATTGCGTGACCTGTCACAACCCCGGCTCGGCCGACGCCAATAGCGGTAACACTGTGGACTTCAAGGTGATGATCCACAAAATCCATCGTGGCGAAAGCCTGCCCAGCGTCGAAGCCGGTGGCGAGTACGCAATATGGGGTTTCGGCAACCGCAAGTTCGATTACTCGCATGGGGCCTTTCCTCAGGACATCCGCAATTGCAGCAAATGCCATGACGTAGCCGATACGTCGACGCCGCAAGCAGACCGCTGGATGAGCGCGCCCACCCGGGAAGCTTGCGGGGCCTGCCATGACCATGTGAACTTCGAAACTGGCGAAAATCATTCCAGCCGCAATATTGCTGCCAAGAACAGTGAATGCACGGTCTGCCATAGCGACGGCGGCTTTGCTGGCAGCGTTGCAAAAGCGCACCGCATGCCGGCGCGTGAGCAGTCGGCCAATTACAAACTCAACATTATCAATATCGCTCAGATGGGCCCCGGCGAATTCCCGGTGGTGAACTTTTCGGTGACCAATCCTGCGCACGGAAATACGCCCTACGATCTTCTGGGCGCTCCGGAATGGACATCTTCGGCAGCGTCCTTGAGCCTGCTGCTAGCTTGGGACAGCCGCGACTATCACAATCAGGGTAACGGCAGCGCAGCCACACCCGCCTCCGCTGTTTCACTCAACGCAATATCATTGGCCACGGCTAATGGTGACGGCAGTTACAAGCTCGTATCCAGCTTCGCGATTCCGGCTGACGCAAGCGGTACCGGTGGCGTCAGCCTCTTAGGGCGAGCGGGTGCCGATTTTGATGGCGACGGAATTTACAGCGACCGCGTGCCGATCAAAGCAGCGGTCGGCTACGCGCCGATCACCGACTCCAAGGCGGTCCCACGACGGCAAGTGGTGGATATTGCCCGCTGTGATCAATGCCACGATCAGTTGAGCCTGCACGGCGCCTCGCGCACTGACGAACCGCAGATGTGCGTGATGTGCCACAACGCGAACAACACCGACATCGCACGGCGACCTGCTGACTCGACCATGGCTGTGGACGGGAAGAAGGAGCAGTCTGTTGACTTCAAGACCATGATCCACAGCATCCATGCTGCCGGCTATCGAGAAAACGATTTCGTAGTCTATGGATTCCGCGGTTCGGTCAACGACTTCAGCAACGTCGTCTTCCCCGGCATCATCAGCAATTGCGAGACCTGCCACCGGGCCGGAACCTATATGCCGCCGCTGCTAAAACCGGTACTCGCGACCACAGTTGATAGCGGGCCCAGCCTGAGCGATCCGGTCGACGACGCGAACATCACGGCCACCGCCGCAGCGTGCTCCTCCTGCCACGATTCCAGCTTGGCTCAGGCCCATATGGAACAGAACGGAGCCTCGTTTTCGACACCGCAGTCCATGGTCGATAACGGTAGCTTTACTGAAACCTGTGCAGTTTGTCACGGTAGTGGCCGAGTCGCGGATGTCACGGTGGTTCACAAGATCCCGCAATGAATCGATACAAGGTCGGGCAGCTCGGGCTCGCTGTGCTGCTGGCAGTGCTGGTCGGGCCGTGGGACCTGACTTGGGCCCAAAAGCCTGCGGCCGTCGAGCCCAGCGAGCAGACAGCGACGCCAGCCTTTTCGGCGAAAGGCGCCGATACCTGCCTGAAGTGCCACGACGAAGAATCCAAATTTCCGGTGATATCGATCTTCAGGACACGGCACGCACGCCCCGCGGATGCGCACAGTCCGTTTGCCGGTCGCCAGTGCGAGGCCTGTCACGGGCCGGGTGACGTTCACGCGCGCGGCGCAGACGATGATCCGGTGCCGCCCATGCGCAGCTTTGGCATCGGCAAAGCCACGCCGATTTCTAAGCAGAACAATACCTGCTTGTCCTGCCATGCAGGTGGGCACCGAGTCAGCTGGCCCGGCAGCGAGCACGAGCGCGCGGACCAGCCCTGCGTCGCCTGTCATCAAATTCACGCGCCCAGTGACCCTGTTCTCAGCGCGACGTCGCAGGCAGAGGTCTGTTTTGGCTGCCACCGCAGCCAGCGCGCCGACAGCCTCAAGCCTTCGTCGCATCCGGTGCGTCAGGGCAAGCTCGCCTGTTCAGACTGTCATTCGGTGCACGGCGCGATGGGCGAAAAGCTGCTGACGAGCCCCACGCTCAATGAAACCTGCTATCGCTGCCATGCTGAAAAGCGCGGCCCCTTCCTTTGGGAACACGAACCGGCGGCAGAGGACTGCGCGCTGTGTCATACCGCGCATGGCTCGCATAACCCGGCGCTGCTGGTACAACGCGTACCCCTGTTGTGCCAGAGCTGTCATGAACCCGCCGGTCACCCCAGCGTCGCCTATAGCAGCGGCGGGCTCGCAGGCGGAACGGCCAATGGCTTCCTGTTGGGCAGCAGCTGCATGAATTGCCACTCGCAGGTACACGGTTCCAATCATCCGTCTGGCGCCACGCTGACGCGCTGATCAACATGACCCGCTCCTACCCCAAGGCCCAGCTGCCCTGCAAACACCCCGCGCTGCTCGCAAAAGGCATGGCACCGGCGTTGCTTGCGCTCGGCATTATTGCTTCGTCCAGCGCCGAGGCGGCGGCTACGGAATCGATCGCTCCAAAGTGCCGTTTCTGCGTCTTTGAGTCCGGTTATTCAGGCCATTTCGAAACGGGGTTTGGCCTTCTTTCCGGCGACGGGGCCTTCAATTTCGGTGATTACACCGGTCTGGACGACACCGGGCTGACACTGATCGCAGGCGCTAGCGCGCGCTGGCGTGAAGAGGATGGCGCCGGCTACTGGGACGCACAACTGAGCGATCTTGGCCTGGATTCGCGGCGAATCGAGATTGACGGCGGCGCACAGGGCCTATGGGCCGCCAGCCTGTCATTCGATGAGCTACCGCGTCGCCTCTACGACCGCGCAGAGACGCCATTTTATGGCGTCAGCCGCACCGATCTTCAGCTGCCGGCGGGATGGACAAGCGGGGCTTCGACCATGGCAATGCCAGACCTGGCCAGCAGCCTCAACCCTCTGGACTTACGGCAAGAGCGCAAGCGCCTCGCCGCCGCACTCAGCTTCAAGCCGGCCGCAAGCTGGGGCAGCAGCTTGCAAGTACGGCGCGATGTTCGTCGCGGCAATCGCCTGGCAGGCGCCAGCTTTATCACCATGGGCAGCCAATTCCCGCTACCGGTCGATAGCAGTACTGATCAGCTGGAGCTCAGCACTCACCTCAACGGCAGAAAATGGCAGGCGGTCGCAGGTTATTACGGGTCTTTTTTCCATAACGACCATGAAGCGCTGAGTTGGCAAAACCCGTACACCCCGCTGGTGGACGGCGGTGATTTTGGCCGCCTTGCGCTGGCACCCGACAATCAGTTTCACCAGCTCAGCTTTGGTGGCGGCTACCAGCCTCTGCGGCGGCTGAGATTGAACGCGCATCTGGCCGGTGGCCTGATGCGTCAGGATGAAACTTACCTGCCTGCAACGATCAACCCCAATCTGATGGTCGCCCTCCCGGCCACCTCCCTGGAAGGCAAGGTCAACACACTGAATGCGCGCCTTCGTGCCAGCATGGGTCCATGGTCAGGGCTTCGCTTCAATGCCGCCTACGCGTATAACGATCGCAACAACCGCACGCAGCAGCACTTCTACACGCCGGTGCTCACAGATGTATTGGCGACGGATCCACGCCGCAACCTGCCCTACAGTTTCACCCACAACAGCGCCAAGTTGGGCGCGACCTATCGCTATCGCTCCCTTGCGCAACTGTCGGGTGGCTGGGAACAGGACTGGCGCAGCCGCAGCTATGCGGCGCGCGCGCGCGTCGAGGAGTCAAAACTATGGATGCGTCTGCGCCTCGATCCGCCGGGTCCGGTTAGCGTCTCGGGGGAGTACGCGCTGTCCAGTCGGCGCGGATCGTCCTTCCGCGCGCCTGAGGAAGGACGGCCGCTGGAAAACCCCCTGCTCCGTCAGTACCACCTCGCCAACCGCGAACGTGATACCGCAGCGCTGACTATCAGCGTCAACCCGGTGGTCTGGCTCAGTGCCGATGTCAGCACAAGCTATGGCCATGATCGTTATAAAGACACGGAACTTGGCCTGAAATCACGCCGCCGCACAGGCTACGGTGCGAACTTGTCGCTGCGTCCGGAAAAGCGCCTGAGCCTGACCGCCTTCTGGTCGCAAGATAATCTGCATAGCGAGCAGGCCGGCAGCCAAAGCTTTGCGCAGCCCGACTGGCAGGCCGAGAATCGCGACCTCGCCGACAGCGCCGGACTGCGCCTGGATCGCAAATCCGTATTCGGCAAATACGATGTTGGGATAGCCTACGAATTTTCACGATCGCGGGGGGAGACCGAGGTCAGTGCCAACGCGGCCAGCCCCGCTTTCCCCGACCTATCAAGTCGCCGGCAGGAATTGCAGCTCTATTCGCTCATCCCGCTGCGGCCGAAGCTGAACCTCCGCATTGACTATCGATATGCACACTACCGCAGTCGAGACTGGGCGATCGACGGTGTCATGGCAGACAGCATTTCCAACATTCTATGGACGGGACAGACGTCGCCGTCATATGACGTTCAGCTAATCATCATGTCGCTGCGCTATGAATTCAAATGACCCTTACCGCCCAGTAACCCAGCACCTGCAACAAATTACGAGGATGCCGACCATGTGCAAAAAGTTCTTGCCTCATACAATCAAGGCTGCACTTTTTTACCTCGCCTTTGGCGCTGTACTGCCAGCGAGTGCCGGGCAACCCGCGGGGATACAGAGCTGCGCCGACTGCCACGGAGCCAAGGGAGCCAGTACAGAGGCCGACGTTCCAGTCATCGCTGGACAATCCTCAGCCTATCTGCAGGCCACCATGACCGACTACCGCGAAGGCAAACGCCCTTGTCTTGAATCCAAGTACCGAGCCGGCGACAAGTCGCGCGCACCCACCAACATGTGCAAGATCGCAGCAGCCATGAACGAGACGGAAATCCAACTTTCCTCGGATCATTTCTCCGCCCTACCTTTTGTGCCTGCCAAGCAACACTTTGATGCAGCGAAAGCTGCCGCTGGAAAGAAAATCCACGCAATGCAATGCGAGAAATGCCACTCAGAGGGGGGGAGCTCGAAAGAAGACGATTCTGGAATTCTCGCCGGACAGTGGATGCCCTATCTGGGCCAGTCCTTCGAGGAATTTTCTGATGGCAGCCGCTCGCAGCCAAAGAAGATGAAATCCAAGTTTGACGATCTGAGCGCGGCAGAGAAGGACGCGTTGATCCACTACTACGGAAGCCTTCAATGAGCCAGGCGGACGAAGATGGCAACGAGCCCAAGCCAGTCGGCCGTTGGCATCGTCTCTGGCAGGTGCCCAGCCGGCCTTGGCTGCTGGGTATTCCCCTCGGGGCAATGCTGGCTTTCGCGTTCGGAGCAGTTTCGATCACCGGCTTCATCGCCGCCGTAGAATCAAGCAGTACCGAAACGTTCTGCATTTCCTGCCACGAAATGGGCAGCACCGTCTATCCCGAGTACAAAGAAACCATTCATTACAGCAATCGGAGCGGCGTGCGCGCAACTTGCTCGGACTGCCATGTGCCTAAAGCGTGGGTGCCCAAGCTGATCCGCAAAATCGATGCAACTTTCAAGGAAGTGCCTCAGCATTTTCTTGGAAAGATCAACACGCCAGAAAAGTTCGAGGCGCACCGCGCTGAAATGGCGCAGTCGGTATGGGACTCAATGAAAGCCTCCGATTCGCGCGAATGCCGAAACTGTCACGAAATTGAGCACATGGACCCTGAAGAGCAGGGCAAGCGCGCCCGCAAGAAACACGATATCGCGCGCATGCAGGAGAGTGGCGAAACCTGCATCGATTGCCATAAGGGAATTGCACATCGCCTGCCAAAGGTGGAAATGGGAGCAGAAGTCAGTCCTGTGAACACCACGGTGGCTCAGCTTCCTGACGACGGCCCCTAAGTCAGGGCCGCACCGATATTCAAGGCTGCTGTCGCAAGTAATCTGCGCGCAAGACTCCGCCTGATCTAGCGGTCGGGCCGAGTCCCGGAAAATACAGTATTGGCATGATGCTCCCTTGGTCTGCTAGTGCTGCACCGGCGCAGCGAGATTGAGTCCCAGGCCGAGCAGCGCGTCTTCATCTATCTTCCGTTCCTCAGATCCGCCAGTAACCAGGCCGAAGTGTCCCCACCAGTCGAAGTAAGTCCAGGCCATATTGCT
>JBFJJV010000063.1:0-16578 GCA_041635265.1 Panacagrimonas sp. | reverse complement strand
TGCCGGGATGGAACGCAGCCAGGTCTATGAGATTCTCGGCAAGCCAGATGAGATCTCTGGGGGCGGCTTTGGCAAAGTCACCGTCTCTTCCGAAACATGGAAAGGGCACAAGCAGGTGATCAACATCACCTTTGGCGGCGAGAAGGTCGCCTTGAAGTCGATTTCGCCGACGGCTTCAGCACCCTAATCGGCATAGGCGTGAGAGCAGAATTTAGGCGCCCGCCGTGCGCCCGCTGGCTGAACGGCGCATTTTCAGGCAGAGAAGGTGTGATGCCGTCACCTGTCATTTTGAAAATGGACGTGCAGGCAATCTTCACACTTTAGGCTTGAACATCCCCGTCGTGGTCGTTTGAAGGGGCGCTCAGAAAATGACTGATCAGTGCGCCGATCCGAAGCAGTGAAACCACCAGCAATGCACGTGGCATCCCGACCATGCATGTAATGAATTGAACCTGGACTTGAGTCAGATTCTGCGTCGCAAAGAGGGTGACGAATCCTGGCTTCAGCACCAACAGTAAAGTAGGCCCCTGGAAAACATCGCTACTCGGGGCGAAATGGAAAATCAGCTGTCGACGGCAGGTTGCCGTCGGCAGCCATGGGGCCTGGCGCGTGTTCGCCAACTGAGCACGCAAGTGCGCCGCTCCTTCCTTACTGCGTCGATATCGCTTGCTGTCCGTTAGCGGGTGAACCACTGGGAGCCTGGCCGCTGGCCGCGGCATTGCGGTAGCTGAGCTCGGCAGACTGAACCTTCCGCTTGCCTGAATCGATCAAACCCTGGGCGCGAGAAAGCTGCTTCTCTGCGTCTTGTTCGTATTTCCGCCCTTTAGCAATATTGTCCTCACCATCTTTCAGTAACTCCTCAGCATCTTCCCAGCTGTCCGCAATTTGACTGAGTCGTCCTGCTTCTTTGTGGACAGCCTTGGAAGTCTCAGCGTGCCCCATTGTCAGCGATGTCTGGTGATAAGAGGCCTGACTGTCGCGGATTCGTGAGCGGGCTTTGTCCACCTGATCCTGACCTTCACGCTGCAGCGCCTGACCGTCGGCCTGCTGCTCGGTGGCCTGACGCTGCAGTTTTTCACCCTTGCGCACCATTTTTTTTCCTTCTTCCCAGCTGTCGGCCACCAACACCATTTGTGTGCCCTCACTGCGAACAGATTCCGAAAATGTAGGCGGGCTATTGCTGGCACAAGCAGCGACGACGAGCGCCGACACGAGGACGGCCAGGCGGGTGACGGGCCAGATCGAGTAAATGGGGTTCATTTCTTTGACTCCTTGAAATTCCTCGTGAAATCGAGGTGACGCGCATTGTCCCGCTTGTTTATGAGAGAGTAAAACGAATATAAATGGCATTTAAAATCGAAAAAACAATCGTATGGATATAGTCCTCGCCCGCACCTTCCTTGCCGTTCTGGAACAGGGCAGCTTCGTCCGCGCATCGGCCCAATTACACGTCACCCAGTCGACTGTAAGCGCCCGAATAAAATCACTGGAGCAGCTCCTGGGCCAGGCTGTATTTCGGCGGAACAAGGCTGAATGTGTCGCGACTTCGGCCGGGCGTCGTTTCGAGGCCTATGCGCGCTCACTTGTGCGTGTTTGGGAGGAGGCGCGACAGCAAGTGGCGATACCTGATGGGTTTCTTCGTGCCCTGGCCATCGGTGGGCAGTATTCGCTGTGGTCAGGCTTGCTGATGCGCTGGCTCGCTGATTTTCGTCGCGCACAGCAGGACGTCGCGATCCGCGCATCTCTGGCCTCCCCCCAAGGCTTACTTTCCGGCTTGCGGGACGGCGTTCTGGATGTCGCGGTACTTTATGGTTCGCAAACTGCGCCGGGAATTCGAGTGGAGAAATTGGTGGAAGACGAGCTGATTCTTCTCACCTCTGATCCCCAGGAGGTGTACACGGATCGCTATGTTTATCTGGACTGGGGCGAGGCTTTTCGGGTGTTTCACGCACAGCATCATTCGGCTCTGCCGACGCACGGAATGTCTCTGGATCTGGGCGCGCTCGGGCTTGATTATTTGATCAGTAACAGGCGCGCTGGCTATGCCCCCAATATTGTTGCTGCTCCCATGATTGCCAACAATCTGCTGCACGCAGTGCGAGAGGCGCCGCGGATGTCCTATCCCGTCTTTCTTGCATGGCGCGATGATTATGGTGATCCCGGCCTGATGCAGGAGACGATTGCTTCTATACGGGCCGGTGCACTGGATATGTTGCGGTCCACTGTGGGCGAACGGCGTCGACGCAAACGTGTTGGAGCAGGGCCATCGTAATAAGGCAGCTTCTGCTGCTACTGGTGCCGCTTGTGCCGAGTTCGGAGTCTGGCACGCTACACTGGCGCAATGTCCGAAATAAAAAGAACACGCGAAGCCGTCACCGCAGTACTCCTGTGTGGCGATGAGATATTCCTGGTCCACCGACATGTGGCGCTAAAGGCATTTCCAGGCTACTGGGCATTTCCGGGCGGCAAGATAGACAAGGAAGACGCTGAGCGAGCCGTGCGCACGGCCGCTTGGTGCAGAGATTTCAATCCGACGCATGTCGAAGGCCTAGTCCGCGAGTTGCGCGAAGAGATCAATTTTGATTTGGACGCTGCAGCGCAAAGTGGAGTGCTCGAATCGGCCCATTTGCTCGGCTCGGCGCTGGCTCCGGCCTTTGTCCCTGTGCGCTTTGACACGTTTTTCTTCGTGCTGCGTTTACGCGAGAAGCCCAAGATCACTTTGGATGTCGGCGAGGTAGACGAGAGTCGTTGGGCTACAGCAGCACAGCTGATGAGCGACTACCACGCGGGCCAACTATTGCTGGCACCGCCGACTCGGGTGACGATCGAGCTTCTGGCGCGGGACAGCGTCAATCTGCCTGATACCCACCCGATTGAAGAGTTCCACAAGGATCGGCATCCGGTTCTGCAACCGATTCACCAGATGCGGGTGATTGCGGTGCGCTCCAATACTTTGCCCCCCGCAATCCATACCAACTGCTTTGTCATTGGCGATGATGGTGCGCCGCGGCTGATGGTTGATCCCTCACCGTGGACCGACGACGAGATGGAAGCACTGCGGGCGCGGGTGCAGGAATTCAATATCAGCGAGATATTTCTGACCCATCATCATCCCGATCATCGGGAGCGAGCCAACCGGCTGGCACTGCGCATGGGCGTTGGCATGGCCATGAGTGCAGATACCCATGCGCGCATTAGCGAAGCTGAACCTGCTTACTTTGACGGTGTGCAGACGCGGCTGCTCGAGGATCGCGAGCAGGTGACCCTGTGGCTAGGCAAGCCGGTGCGTGCACTGGCGGTGCCCGGGCACGACGAAGGGCAGTTGGCGCTGATGCCGGACTGTCGTTCCTGGTGCATCGTGGGTGATCTGATTCAGGGCATTGGCACTGTGGTCATTCATAAGCCGGAAGGCAATATGGCCAAGTACTTCCGTTCTCTCAAGCGCGTGATTGAACTGGATCCGAAAGTCATAGCGCCTTCGCACGGCATCGCGATGGGATCGACACATCGACTGCTGGAAACGCTTAAACACCGGAAAATGCGCGAGGCCAGCGTCCTGAAAATGCATCGGGCGGGGGATTCGGTTGACCAGATGCTCGCGGCGATCTACGCGAAAATTGATCCACGCCTGCTGCCTCTGGCACGGCAGAATATCGAATCACATCTGGACAAACTGCGAGAGGAAGGGACTCTGGCCTGAGGCCCAGCGCCGGCTTTCTAATTCTTGAGCAGCATCTTGAATTGCTCTGAACCTTTCTTGACCTGTTCAACTTTGATCGGCATATAGCCTCGCGATGGTGCGAGCCAGAAGCGCGTCGATTTTTTAGGGTCATCAACGCGTTCAACGCGGACAGCATCAAAGCTGCCAGCAGGCGTCTCGATTTTTTCCCGGGAGACGATGCGGAAGGTATAGGGCTTGATACGGTCGTCCTCGACCTTGGTCAGCGTAATTTCGTCGGGGCCCGGCATGCCATTCTGTCCGATCACCCAGCGCTGCACCGCGTATTGCATGGCGAGACGGTCGATCATTCCGTCCTCCAGTGGACGCATTTCGCCAATGCTGGAGCGCACCATCTTGTCAGCCCAATTGAAGCTGAGATCGAAGTTGTCCTCCCTTTTGTCCTTGCGATCGAAGGAAAAAGTCTGAGACCGAACCATCCCCTCGACAATGCAGAAATGGGATTGCTCGGTGACGGTGCCGATAAACAACTTCGCCAGCCCCGAAGGTTTTGCGACGTACTGGTACTTCCAACAGTCCTGGCCTTCGTCCGCCTGCAGGATAAAACTGGCCTCGCCCAGGGTGATGGAACCGCGAGACAAGACGTACAGCGCATGACTGGGTTCGATCGACACCTTGAGTTTGGGCGGTATCGTGGCGGTTTCGGTAACGACGCCGAGCATTCCAGCTTCGTCTGCGTCCTCCGGTGCTGAATATCCGGCTAAGGCGTACGACAGCAGCAACAAAGAGAGCAGACCATGGCCAAGCTTCACTGAAAGGTCTCCGTGAGATGTTCGAGTTGCAGGGGCTTAATGAGGCGATGACCCCGAAATAAAACGCCATGCGCTTCCAAGCTTAATGCGCCTTCGCTCATCCAGGACAGGGCCATTGGAAGAATTTTTAATTCAACTTCATTCATGACGCGCTCGGAAAGACTGTGCTCATCATCATCCTCTCTGACCCTGACACGGCCCTGAATGATCATCGGGCCTCCGTCCAATTCATCGCTCACAAAATGGACCGTCGCTCCGTGTTCCGGATCGCCGGCTGCCAGGGCCTGCCGATGGGTATTGAGTCCGCGATGGCGAGGCAGCAGGGAGGGATGAATATTGATCATTCGGCCATGGAAGTTTGCGACAAAATCGTCACCAAGAATGCGCATAAAGCCGGCTAGGACGACGATATCCGGTTCCAGTGCCGCCACCGCCTGTTTCAGCGCCCGATCGAAAGCGGGGCGATCAGAAAAGTCCTTGTGGGATTTGGCCCAGACAGATATCCCTGCTGCCCGAGCCCGGTCCAGCGCCGCTGCAGCGGGCTCATTGCTGATGACCCCGACAATCTGGCCCTGGATTTTCTTCTCTGCGCAGGCCTTGATTATCGCTTCGAGATTGCGGCCGCGCCCGGAGACGAGGACAGCGATGCGCGCGGGCATTGCAGGCACTGCGTTTGCCTGATCAGACGAAGCGCACGTCTTGCTTGCCCTTGATGACTTCGCCGATGACCCAGGGCTTGAGCCGGGCCTTCTTCAACTGCTGAAGCGCTTCATCGACCCTGCGGCGCGGAATCACCAGCGCGAAGCCGACGCCGCAATTGAAGACGCGGCGCATTTCGTTCTCCTCCACGGCACCGTGTTTCTGCAGCCAATCGAACAAGGCAGGGCGCTGCCAGCTGTTGCGGTCGATGACCGCAGCTGTGCCCCTTGGGAAGGCGCGGGTCAGGTTTTCCGTGATGCCGCCTCCGGTGATATGCGCCATGCCGTGAACCGGCACGCCGCTTTCAATCAGTTTAAGCACGGGTTTGACGTAGATTCGGGTGGGCGCGAGCAGGGCTTCGCCCAAGGTGCCGCCTTCAAATTTCTTCTTCAGCGAATGTCTGCCGACAGACAGAATTTTTCGGATCAGCGAATAACCGTTGGAATGGGCGCCACTGGAAGGCAGGGCAACAATCACGTCGCCAACTGAAATTCGGCTGCCATCGATGATTTTAGACTTTTCAGCCACTGCGACACAGAAGCCCGCCAGATCGAAGTCTCCGCGCTTGTACAGACCCGGCATTTCGGCAGTCTCGCCGCCCACTAGCGCGCAGCCGGCCTGACGACAGCCGCTGGCGATGCCGCGAACGACTTGCGCCGCAGCCAGCGGATCCAGTTTTCCGGTCGCATAGTAATCGAGAAAGAATAGTGGCTCGGCGCCAGAGACCAGCACGTCATTGACGCACATGGCCACCAGGTCAATGCCCAGACCTTCAATGTGACCGCTGTCGATGCCCAGACGCAGTTTGGTGCCTACGCCGTCGGTTCCACTGACCAAGATAGGTTGTTTGTACTTTTTGGGCAGCCCGACCAGGGCGCCAAAACCGCCAATGCCGCCCATGACCTCGGGTCTATGGGTGCTGCGCACAATCTTCTTGATGTCGCCAACCAGCGCATCGCCAGCATCAATATCAACGCCCGCATCGCGGTAGGAGAGAGGTTTTTTGGGACTCATCAGCGGCTTAGCTCGGTACTGGTACTCGGAATCGATGCATTTTACAGACTGGCACCGG
The DNA here is from genome assembly GCA_041635265.1 of Panacagrimonas sp. Taxonomy (GTDB): domain Bacteria; phylum Pseudomonadota; class Gammaproteobacteria; order Nevskiales; family Nevskiaceae; genus Panacagrimonas. The sequence continues at coordinate 10,316 of JBFJJV010000063.1, read as the reverse complement.
ATAATCCTCTGATGAAATTTTCTCTTGCCCTGCTGGCGATGCTGGCCTGCCTTTTTGCGGCCCCGGATTTCTTTGTTCAGGCCCAGGCCGCCGGCAATCCCTATGAGGCCACGGTCACGGTCAAGGACGACTCCCCGCGTTCGAAGCGAGACGGTCTGCGTAAAGCCCTGTTCGTGGTGCTCAAGCGCGTCGTCGGCCATTCTGATGAGCGCACTCGGCGGCTGCTGGATCAAGCGGGGCGACTAGTGCTGCAATACAATTTTTTATATGAGGTGGATTCCGAAGAGGTCAAGTTCAATGCCGTGTTCGATGCCCATGGAGTTGAAGCCGCGGCCAAAGCCGTGGGCTTGCCGGTTTTCGGGATTGATCCGAACTTGGTCGAGGCCTGGATCATCGAAGTTCATGGTGTGCGTGATGCGGGTGATTACTCCGGCGCGATCAAGCACTTCAAAGGTATCAGCGGGGTGCGTCGACTGGAGGTCGCGCAGCTGCAGGACGATACGCTGCGCCTGCGCATGATCGTCGAGGGCGGGGTTAAGCGCGCCAGTGGCCTGGCCCAGCAGAGCGGCCTGGTGCAGCAACAGGGGGAGGACATCTATGTCTACATCGGACGATAAGGCAGCCGCAGAAGAAAGCAGTGAGCTGGAGTCCGCCCTTGAATCGCTGCATCTGAAGGATTCTTGGCCCTGGTTGGTTTCCTTTGCGGTATTTTTGCTGTTCTGCTGGCTGCTGGCACCGATCCTGACGCCATTCGTGATGGGTGCCGGACTAGCCTACGCTGGTGACCCCCTGGTGGATCGGCTGCAGCGCTGGGGGCTGTCGCGAACGGCAGGCGTCTGTGTGGTTTTTCTCGGGATATCACTGATCGGATTGCTCAGCCTGCTCATGCTCGTGCCGATGTTGCAGACACAGATCGGCACTTTTCTACACAACGTGCCGGAATGGCTGGCGTGGATGCAGGGTCGCGCTGCCAATTTTGGCATTGCGCTGCCCGAGGGGGCCCGCCTCAATGCTGAGGGCTTCAAAAAGCTGGTGGCCGAAAACTGGGGCGACGCTGGCGGGCTGCTCAAGGAAGTCTGGAAGCATGTGTCGGCCTCAGGCGCCGCGCTGCTCACCGCCATCGCCAGCTTGTTGCTGATGCCTGTGGTGACGTTTTATCTGCTGCGCGATTGGGATGAGCTTATCGGCTGGATCGCCGGCATCGTGCCGCCGCGGTTATTGCCGCGTGTCTCTGGTCTGGCCAGAGAGACCGATGAGGTGCTGGGCGCCTTTATCCGCGGCCAACTCACCGTGATGGCCACGCTCACCGTGTATTACTGGATCGCCCTATGGATGGCCGGACTCAATCTGGCCCTGCTGGTCGGTTTGATTGTCGGCGTCATCAGTTTCGTGCCCTATCTCGGAGCGATCGTCGGCGTGCTGACTGCCGTGATCGCCATGCTGGTGCAAACCCAGGAGTTGCTGCCCTTCGTCTGGCTGGCAGTCGTGTTCGGCATCGGTCAGGTACTGGAGAGCAATGTACTGACCCCCTGGCTGGTCGGCGACAAGATTGGCCTGCACCCGGTGGCCGTGATATTCGCGGTCATGGCTGGCGGACAACTCTTTGGATTTGTCGGCGTCATGCTTGCCTTACCGGTTGCGGCGGTCGTTGCCGTGATGTTGCGCCATGCCAAGCAGGAATGGCTCGCCAGCACCGCTTATCGCTTGGGTGCGCCCAAGCGCGTGGTGAAGGCTGCCAAAGAGGGCAAGTCCGAGCTGGCATGAAAGGTGATCAGCTGAGTTTGCCGGTGCTGTTGCAGCAGGCGCCGCGCTTTGAAAATTTCTTCAACGGACCCAACGCGGATGTAGTTGCGGCGCTGAAGTCTGTTGCCGCCTCGGCAGATCTGCCGGCGGCATGGATCTTTGGCGCTAAAGCGAGTGGCAAATCACATCTGCTCAGCGCAACAGTTCATCTATACGGGGGCGATGCGCAACTGATCGCCAGTGAATCGCTGAATCTGCTGGCGGAAAATCCTGACCCGTTCGAGCGATGCGCTCTGCTGGCCATCGACGATGTGGATGCCGGCTTGCAGGACCAAGACATCTGTCTTGCCCTGATGCGCCTGATCGATCGCCGCCGCAGCGCAAATCTGCCGCTCGTGCTGGCGGCGTCCGCGCCGCCGGATCGGCTACAGGAGGTGCTATTGCCTGATTTGCTAAGCCGGTTCCGAGGCATGGCGCTGATGGGTTTGAAGCCCTTGCGACACGGTGATCGCCTGGACTTGCTGGAATTGCACGCCAGGGCGCGAGGTCTCGAATTGGGGGATCAGGCGCGCAACTGGCTGCTGGCCCATCTGCGACGCGATGCGGGCAGCCTGATTTCGGCCTTGGAACAGCTGGATCGTGCGGCGCTGATCGCGCAGCGCAGGCCCACCCTGCCTTTTATCAAGGAAACGCTGGCGACAAGCGCTGTTTGAGTCCAGAAGCGCTCCTTATTCAGCCTCACGCGTCGCAGCATTTTCGCGAGCCAAAAAGCGCACGTACAGCATCAGGCAAACGTAGTCGATGGCCGCAACGCTGGCGATCGCAAACAGACTGAATTTTGACGCTGGGTCGGCGTATCCGGCGGCCAGATATCCGGCCACATAAAAAGCCACCATCATCGAAGCCCAGGCGAAGGTATAGCTCTTGGCGCGGATCATCCCGGGGAGCGGCAGGATCAGGACCGCGGCGAGCAGCAAACTTAGCGCGGACAGCTGTCTTGTCGCGACCAGCAGTACCAGCAGAATGTGTGCGCTGAGCGCGATGCGGCGCATCCAAGGAGAGAGCCTCATGAGGCGGCCAGCTTGATGGCCGTCCGCGCCACCCGTCTGCCGAGTGCCTGGCAAAGGGTTTTCTCTTCGCCCGACAACGGCAGGCGCTCAGAACCGGTTCCAGCGACGTGCGAAGCGCCGTAGGGCGTGCCCCCCGTCTTTGTGCTTGCAAGGTCGGGCTCGGTGTACGGCAGGCCGACCAGCAGCATGCCGTGATGCAGCAGCGGCACCATCATGGTGAGCAGGGTCGATTCTTGTCCGCCGTGCAGGGAACTGCTGGATGTAAAGACTGCCGCGGGTTTGCCTGCCAGCGCACCAGACAACCACAGCGCAGATGTGCCATCCAAAAAATATTTCATTGGGGCGGCCATATTGCCGAAGCGGGTAGGGCTGCCGATGATCAGGCCGGCGCACTCGCTTAAATCGCTGTTTTGCGCGTATGGCGGTCCATCGTCGGGGATTTGGGGTGTACTGGCTTTCGTATCTGATGAGACCGCGGGCACCGTGCGTAAACGCGCGATAGCGCCTTCGGCCTCAACGCCCCGTGCAATTTGACGCGCCATTTCGGCGGTGGCGCCATTTCGTGAGTAATACAGGACAAGCACTTCGGTCATGCGGGGCTCCGCTCGGGTAGGTTCAGGCAGGAAGGACATTGTAAGGGGATGCGCTCGAAGCCCTCGTGATTCATCATGGAGGCTTTCCGGCTACTCACGTCCGTAATGTTGCGTTGGATTGTCCTGCTGTCTGCGATCTTTCTGTCGTCCTGTTCCTACCTCCGGATTGGACCCTTTGCGCCTGAGGTCCTTCCCGAAGCGCCGCCGGAGTTGCCCGTCGAAGCCAGTAGAACGAGCGGGCCACAGGGGGTTGCCGACCGCCTGTCTTACGTACGCCAGTATGTCTTCCAGACCAAGGAGCTGGTCCCGGGCTGGCGGGCCGCCGACTCCGATCTTGCGCATGCGCGGAACGCATTTAATCAGGCTGATTTTGGCAAAGCGCTGCGATACGCGGACGAAGCGGCAGCCCAGGCTGATATTGCGATTTCAGATTTCTATGCGCGTCAGGCCAATGAGGAGCTAAAGAACGCCTATAGCTACGTCGGCATGAGTGAGCCGCAGATTCTGCAACTCCGGATCGCTGAAGAGATTCTGGTCAGCGGCAACAGCCGACTGGCTTACGGACGATTGCGCACGCTGAATCGGCAACTGAAGGATCGTACGCGAACCTATCAGATACGTGCCGGTGACAGCTTGTGGATCATCGCCGGCCGGCCCGAGGGTTATTCCAATCCCTTGTTATGGCCGCTGATCTGGCGCAGCAATATCGCGGTGATCCCAAACCCGGATCGATTGCTCAAAGGGCAGGTATTGCGTATCAAACAGCATCCGAGCGTCGAAGAGGTTGCGGCTGCGGTCAGGGAAGCCAAGACTCGCCATGTCCGGCGGGCAAACTTGACGACACCAAAGATCGGAGAGATCCGAAAAGCACCGTAGCCTGAGGGGGCGGATCGGGGCCCTAGCCACGGTGCCAGCGCCGGTTCAGCGCACGGATGACCTTGTTGGGATATTTGGCTTTGCCGTAACTGCCGTTGTAGCGACCCAGCGCGCCGAATAGATCGCCCTGCTCCTTGTCCAGATAGAAGCGCAGAATGGTGCAGCCCATGCGCAGATTCGTCTGGGTGTTGAACAGATTGTCGTGCGGTGAGGCAATTTCATTAAGCCAGAACGGCATGATCTGCATATAGCCCTGCGCCCCCGCCGTTGAGAGCGCAAAGCGCTGAAACAGGCTCTCCACTTCGATTACAGCCAGGGCGAGTTCGGGCGGCAGTTTGGCGCGCTTGGCTTCGCGGTGCAGGGTGCGTAGAAATTCCAGGCGCTCCGCATCATCCTTGATAAAGCGCTCGAGTCTGCCGGACATGTCGATCAGCCAGACTTCGGCATCGAATCGATGGTCGAAACTGTCTGCTTCGGCGATGGCAGCTTCCAGCAGCTCACGTAATTCAGGTTCTGGCTCGCCTGTAGGACCGGCATGGGCCACCGCTCCCAAAAGCATCGCAAGCAGGCCTGCTATAAGCACGCCGCGCTTCACGCAGGAAGCTTCCCGATCACGGCGCTCAGGCTGGCCTCGATCATCTCAGGTTTTTCTGCGCGCCGATGCTTGTACTCGAACTGATGGTTGGCGAGACTTTTCTCGCCGATGACAATGCGATGCGGGATGCCAACCAGGTCGGCGTCGGCAAACATCGGACCCGGACGAAGGCCGCGATCATCCAACAGGCAATCCACGCCGCTGGCCTGAAGCTCTTCGTGCAGCTGCGCCGCCAATTCTTTGACGCGTTCGGATTTGTCCGCACCAATCGGACAGATCAGCACCTGAAAGGGAGCGATGGCGTCTGGCCAGCACATCCCTCGCTCATCGTGAATCTGTTCAACAGTCGCCGCCGCCAGCCGGGATACACCGATGCCATAGCAGCCCATTTCAGGGCTTATCGCCTGGCCCTGCTCATCGAGCACGGTGAAATCCATTGCCTTGGTGTACTTATTGCCCAGCTGGAAGATATGCCCCCCTTCGATGCCACGGAAAAACTGAATCTGCCCTTGTCCATCCGGGCTGGCATCGCCTTCGCAGATCATGCGCAGGTCAGCGGCCTCGGGCAAGGGACAATCGCGTTCCCAGTTCACCCCTTTCAAATGGTGATCGTTGGCATTGGCACCACAGACAAAGTCCGAAATTTCCAGCGCTGCGTGATCGGCGATAAGCGGAATTGGGCATTTCACCGGCCCGAGATAACCGACTTCACAGCCGAAAGCGGCTTGCACGTCCTCGATCCTGGCCATCGCAAACGGACTCGCCAGCAGCGGGTGTTTGGCTGCCTTGAGCTCATTAAGCTGATGATCTCCGCGCAGGGCGATGCCGACCAGCCCGCCTTCGCGACCCTTGGCCACCAGCAGCTTCACTTTGGCGCTGAGGGCGACGTTCAAGAATTTTGAAACCTGCTCGCAGGTCTTCTGGCCGGGTGTCGACACCTGCTGCATGGATTCTTTTGCTGCGGGTTTCGCGGCGTTGCTGGGTTTGCATTCGGCTGCCTCGACATTGGCAGCATAAGTGCTTTTGTCTGATACCGCGATGAGGTCCTCACCCGAGCCTGCCAATACGTGAAACTCTTCTGATTTAGCTCCGCCAATATTGCCGCTGTCGGCTTTGACCACACGAAAATCTACGCCGATACGTTCGAAGATGCGGGTGTAGGCACCGCGCATATTTTCATATTCGCGATTCAGATCCGCAGCGTCCATGTGAAAGGAATAGGCGTCCTTCATCAGGAACTCGCGCGCGCGCATCAGGCCAAAGCGGGGGCGACGCTCGTCGCGGAATTTGGTCTGAATCTGGTACCAGTTGAATGGTAGCTGTCGATAGCTACGCGCATCCTGCTTGGCGTGGTGGACGATGACCTCCTCATGTGTCGGGCCATAGCAGTAGTCATTGTCATGGCGGTCTTTGATGCGCAACATCTCGGCGCCCATCAATTGCCAGCGACCGGATTGTTGCCAGAGTTCCGCCGGTTGAATGGAGGGCATGAGCAGTTCGGCAGCTCCGGCACGATCCATCTCCTCACGCACGATGCTCTCGACCTTGCGCAGGACGCGAAGGCCCATGGGCATCCAGGTATAGAGGCCCGCACCCAGCTTGCGGATGAAGCCCGCACGCAGAAGCAGCTGATGTGAAACGATTTCGGCATCTGCCGGAGTTTCTTTGGAGGTCGAGAGCGGGAAGCAGGACAGGCGCATGGGAAACATTGGGATGAATTGAATCGAGATTGTACCGGCCCGCAAACGGTCAGGATGCGAAACCGAACTGGTTTCCAGCTGGCGGATGCAGATTCTGCGCAACAAAAAGCCCTCCCGGTTCAACGACCGGGAGGGCTTTTACGGCTTCACGCTGGAATCACTGCTCGATACAAGCAGGCCAGCCAGTTTGCTTACAGCAGCTGAATCGCCATGTAGGCTACCAGGAGCACCTGAATGATGAAGAAGGTGGCGCGCATCAGCACGAGGACGAGGCTGGTGCCGATCAGATGGCAGAGAGTCTGAGCCACCCGGGCATAGACAACGTAGGCTGCCAAACCATCGACGACCTCACTTTTGCCCAGCGCCAGGGCCGCAAGAACCACAGCCGCGAACAAGGCAAAGTTCTCAACGCAGTTTGCGTGAGCATGGCTGGCTCGAACAAAAAATCCGGCATCGTCGGTCGGCTTCCCTCGAGTCCAATGGTCTGCAGGTTTCTTGCCCATCAGGACCAGCGGAATGCGGTGGCCCACGTACATGAACAGGACCAAGGTCATCCACAGCAGGTAGTACAGCATGGCTTCTATGCCGGTCATCGTTTTCTCCCAAATTAGTTATTAAGCCCACCCTGCCTCGAAATGGTCGGCAGGACAGGTTCTCGATTATGCCCTGCTCTTCATTCGGGATTGAGTGAAATTTTCCAAGCATTTGTTATTAGATGGGAAAAATACTAATCCAGCGACAGAAAGAGCTCGCTTTGCTGTGATTCTGTCTGTTCAGACTCAAATCCGGACAGCCCCACGCCAACCAGTCGATAGCGCGTCTGCTCAGGGAGCTGAACGCGGTCTCTGAGCGAGAGGGCGATATCGGCCAACGCAGACTCGCTCCCCGGGCCCGGATTCAGGGTCACGCTGCGCGTGAGTATTCTGAAATCGGAAGTCTTGAGTTTGAGGACCACGGTGCGCGCCTCACGTTCCAGCTTGCGGGATGCCTTCCAGGTCCGCGCGGACATGCTCCGAATATTCGGTTCCAACTCTCTGAGCAAAAGATCGTGCTCGAATGTGTCTTCGGCTGAGACTGAGAGACGTTGCCGGTCGGTTGATACTGGTCGATCGTCAATGCCCTGGGCCAGTTGTTGCAAGCGCGTGCCGAAGCGCCCGAAGCGATGCTCGAGCAGCGCTAGGTCGGCATCGAGCAGATCTGAAATTCGCTCGATGCCCATGGCTGCCAGCTTGCTATTCATCACTTTGCCCACGCCGGGGATTCGATTGACCGGCAGCGCCGCAATCAAGGCCTGTGCCCGCTCCGGGCGAATCACAAAAATCCCGTCCGGTTTGTTCCAGTCGGAAGCCAGTTTGGCAAGAAATTTATTGGAGGCCACTCCGGCGGAGGCCGCGAGATTCAGCTCGCTTCTAATTTGCGCGCGAATGCTCTGTGCGACTTCGGTTGCGCTGGCATGACCGCGCAGATCACCGCTGACGTCCAGATAGGCCTCATCCAGCGACAGGGGCTCGATCCGGTCCGTGTGCCGTTCAAATATTTCGCGTATCGCTTTTGAGACCGCGCGGTAGCGCATGAAATCAGGCGCGACAAAGACGGCATCCGGGCACAGACGCTCTGCGGTGAGCGCGGGCATGGCAGAGCGGATGCCGAACGCGCGCGCCTCGTAGGACGCAGCACAGACGACTGAGCGCTTACCGCGCCATGCAACAACGACGGGGCGGCCTCGAAGCGCCGGATCATCGCGCTGCGCTACCGACGCATAGAACGCGTCCATGTCGACATGAATGATTTTGCGCTGTGGCATTCGGGGCCGAGCCGGAGGTCAGGCCCGAATATTACCGTTGTTGCAGTCTTCGACCCCAGTGCAGATCGAGGGGCATCGTGCGCTAGCCGATCTTGGACTTGGGCACGATTCTCAGCTTGTTGTGCACCTTGTCGCTGCCAACAAAGCGACCTGCGGTTAACTTGGCCCGTTCAATGGAAACCTGATCAGTCACTTTGCCACTCAGAGTCACGATCCCATTTTCGACTGCGACGTCGATATCAACCGTAACGACGCCGGGGAGCGAAATTAAGGCGATTTCGACCTGGTCTCTGAGCGCTGAATCTTCCGAACGAATCGTTTCATTCGCTTTCGCAGCCGGAGAGGACACTGGTCCGGCGAGACGCCAGTTCCGAACGTCTGGCTCTGCAATGGCGTAGGCACTGACGAGCAGAACGATGCCTGCTGCAGCCATTGAGCAAACCGTCTTGACGGTGCTCGATATCGAATTTTCCTCGGCTGATTCCTCGCCGTTGCTGTGTACCATGGTAATGCGCTTCCCTAACTAATTCTGGCCTGAGTATTGAACATCAGGGCTTAACTGTTGATGAAGCTTTTGGCGCTCATCGCGTAGCTGACCGTCAGCTATTTTTTTAAAACTTTCTCACGGGCATTCTCGAGCACTTTTTTTGCATCGTCGGTTGCACCTGAGACGCGTTCGATGAAGGCATTCAACTGTTTTTCAGCCTTTTCACGAGCAATGCCGTACTTTTCCTGAATTCGACCGAGGAGCTGCTCGTAGTTGCCTTCAACTTCTTTCCAATCGTCTTCGGTCAGCTTGGCCCATTCTGTCTTTGCAGAGCCGACGATACGTTTCCATTGACCTTTCAGAGTGTCGCTATTCATTTGGTTCTGCCTGCTGGTGTCGTGGCGACATGCCACACAGCCACTATGGGGAAGTGCGACTTAATCCAGCGTGACTGAAACACGAGAGCGAGCGCGATGAGAACGGCAGCCCAAAATTTTTGCTCGCGCTTTCACTGCGAGCCGTGCATGACACTCAGGCGAAGACGACCGCGCTCTGTCGGGATAATGCAACGGCTTGGCCGTCTGGGCTCCAGAGGTTTGCGCTCTGATACACATAGCCATCGGAGGCTGCGCTCACCTGCGCATCCATCAGCCACTGTCCACTCGGCAGGCTGCCGAGGTCGTCGTGCAGGAATTCAAGCGTCCAGCACAGGGAACTGGCCGGCGCAAAAGAACTCAGTGTCGTGATTGCGGGTGAAGGAATGGTATCAGCCAGCGCGACAACCAGACCTTCCGTGATCTGCGGCTCATCAAGATAGCGAAGGTAGACTTGAATTTTGGCCTGCTCGCCTCCGCCATAAGGTAGCGCGCCTCTGGCCCAGCGTTCTTCGACATACTTGCAAAAAGCAGGTGTTTCACCCTCCACAAATTTTTTTATTGGCGAGTCCTGCGGCAGAAGGTCGATTTCGGGCTCGGTCAGGCGAATTTGAATCGCCGACTTTCTGGGCGCACCAAAAACGGCAATGGCCGTGCTTCCTACGCCCTGTACACCGACCGTGCGAGCCTGGGCGTGAAGGGTGGATTTGCCCCGGCGAAGAATATCGACACTGATGCGTACAGGTCCGGGTGCGACCGGTCCGACAAAGGCCGTCTGCAATGACCTTAGAGGAAGATCGTCTCCGATCTCCTTGCGGATCGCTGCAAGCAGCAAGGCAGATTGCAGGCCACCGAACAGGGTGCGGCCCTGGGTCCAGTCGGCGGGGGCATCGGCGCGCCAGTACTCGCCGTCGGCGTGCAGACTATCGATGATCTCGGTAAAGCGCATCTCGGACTGATCGCTAATAAAGAAGTCGTGTTTTCAGCGTGCCCGAGATGGCAGCCAGTTGATCGCGGAGCATTTCTGCCCGGTTTTCGTCGGCGTCAACGTCGATCACCACGTAGCCGATATTG
>JBFJJV010000062.1:0-16595 GCA_041635265.1 Panacagrimonas sp. | reverse complement strand
TCAGATCTTCGCGCTTGAGCAGGATTCGCGCGCCTCCGAGCGGCGCAAACCAATAAAGTGCTTTCGGACGCAGCGCTGTCCCTGCCGGCTTCCTGATGCGTATCGGCATTCTTGGCGCTGGCCAGCTCGGTCGCATGCTGGCATTGGCTGGCTATCCGCTGGATTTTGACTTTGTCTTTTTTGACCCAGCCGTAGAGGCTTGTGCCGCGCCGCTCGGTGCTCACCTCAAGGCTCAGTACGACGACGAGTCGGCCCTGAAGACATTTTGCGAGTCCTGTGATGTTGCGACTTATGAGTTCGAAAACGTCCCGGCCGCGACGGCTGCGTTTGTCGCAGAACGCCTTCCTCTGTATCCGCCGTTCAAGGCACTCGTCGCCGGTCAGGACCGGTTGGACGAAAAAAGATTGTTCGATCTGCTGCAGATTCCGGTGCCGCGTTATATGCCGGTAGCCGCGCGCGAAGCGCTCGACATCGCGATCAAGAATGTGGGATTGCCCGCGGTGCTGAAAACCCGGCGCCTGGGCTATGACGGCAAAGGACAGGCCGTGCTCCGCAACGAAAATGATTCGGACAATGCCTGGACAAGGCTTTCCGGTCAGCCGCTGATCATGGAAGCCTTCGTCGATTTTGAAAGGGAAATATCCTGCATTGGTGTGCGCAGCCGAAAGGGGGAAATGGTGTTCTACCCCGTGGCTGAAAACGTACACCGTGACGGCATCCTGCGATTTTCCAGGCCTGTTGCGAACGATCCTCTGCAGCAAGCCGCGGAAGCTTATGTGCGGCGCGTGGCGGATCACCTTGACTATGTGGGCGTCATCGCCTTTGAATTTTTTGTGGCCGCCGGCGAGCTGCTGGCCAACGAGATTGCACCGCGTGTTCACAATTCCGGCCACTGGACGATTGAAGGCGCGGAAGTGTCTCAGTTCGAAAATCATTTGCGCGCCATGGCCGGATTGCCTCTGGGATCCACAGCCTTGCGTGGTCCCTGCGCCATGTTCAATTTCATCGGTGATGCGCCCGGCAATGAGCAAATCGCTGCCATTCCGGGCGTCCATGTCCATCACTACGGGAAAACGCCCAAGCCGCAGCGCAAAGTTGGGCACGCGACGGTAACTGCTCAATCCGAAGCGGACCTGAATGAACGCTGCGAGCGACTGAAGAGGCTTCTGTGAATATCGATATCCAAGCCTACGATTACGGCATCTATGCGCTCGACTCAGGTTATATGCGGCCGCAAATGGCCGCTATTCATCTGATTGTGGAAGACGGGCGCGTCGCCTTCGTCGACACCGGCACTTTTGAGTCCGTGCCACTGATGCTCGCGGCGCTCAAGCATCTGGGTCTTGGTGCCGATGCCGTCGACTACGTCATTCTTACCCATGTGCATCTGGACCATGCGGGTGGCGCAGGCTTGCTGATGCAATCGCTGCCCAATGCAAAGCTGGTGGCCCATCCACGCGCAGCACCACATCTGGCAGATCCCGCCAAGCTGTGGGCGGGTGTCGTCGCCGTCTATGGCGAGGCGCGTGCAAAGCTGGACTACGATGAACTGATCCCCATAGCCGCAGCGCGCATCATCGTCGCGCAAGATGGTGATTCGGTCTCTCTGGCCGGCAGGCCCCTGACCTTTTATGACTGTCCCGGGCATGCCAAACACCATCTCTTTGTGCATGATTCTGGCGCCGCGGCCATCTTTTCCGGTGACACATTTGGATTGTCATACCGCGAACTGGACCAGGGTGATGAGAAATATATTTTTCCCACCACCACGCCAACCCAGTTTGATCCAGCTGCATTTCGTGCCTCGGTTGACCGCATGCTGGCGCTCTCACCGCGCGCCATCTATCTGACCCACTATGCCGAAATCACCGACATACAACGCATGGGGGCCGACCTTAAGCGTCTGGTCAGTGCGCACGAGGCGCTCGCGCTCGCGTGGGAGGACTGCGCCGACGCCGAGACCCGTGACAATGCCCTGGTTCAAGGTGTCGAGGAATTGGTCGTCAAAGAGGCAGAGGCGAATTCCGGCGATCCGACGGATTGGGTGCAAACGCTATGCAATGACATCCCGCTGAACGCCCAGGGTCTGTCGGCCTGGCTGGATTATCGGGCGCGACAAAAGGCCCGCTGATCAGCTTCGCAATTGCTTTAACTACATGCCGAGTGCCTCAGCCGTCTCCAGCCACAGCTGAGCGTATGCCGTCAGAGCCGGATCCGATGCGGGCGAAAATGCGACGAGCGGTGCGCGATGTTCACCCATGCGCTCGACACTGGAAGCATAGGGGACGATCCCCTTCAGCATGTGCTTCATCGCTGGTGGCGGTGAATCCAGCAGTTCCTTGTGTAGTGCCCTGCGACGGTCGGCCATGGAAAAGAATGGGCGAAGTTTCCTGCTCGGAAAACCCTGTGCCTTGAAATGGCCGCGCAATTGTTCGAACGCCCGCAGGGACAACCAGGTCGGCACTACCGGAACCAGGATCAGATCGGCGGCGTTGAAGACGTTATCGGCCAGGTGCGACAGACTTGGCGGGCAGTCCAGCACGGTCAGGGCGTGGTTTTCGGAAAACGGCGCGAGGAGCTTGCTCAGCGCCTTACCAGCCGGTTTGACCTGTTTGATAATCACGTCCAGATAGCGGTAGGAATAATCCGCCGGAATAATGTTCAGATTCGGATAGGGCGTTGGCTTGAGCAGTCGGCCCACCGGCGTCTTGCCTTCCAACACCTTCTCTGTCTTCACGTGCGCAGGTTCGCCGTGCAAGTACCAGCTCGACGCGCCCTGCGAATCGAGGTCCCATAGCAGGGTCTGGTGACCGCTGGCGGCGGCGAAGTAGGCCATATTGACCGCGCAAGCGGTCTTTCCGACGCCGCCTTTGACGTTGTAGATTGCGATGGTTTTCATCGAGCCACTCTCTCCCTGTTTTCGCTGTGGTTTTGCCACATTTAGCATGACCCGGGGGCGAGAGGCGAATCTCCCGGTGCCCGGAAGGCGGATAGCCCTGTCCGGGCTCCCGACCCTATGCCCTGCCGCGTCCCGAAAACCAGCGGTTGCTTTGATTTTCTTTTGCCACCAGCTCGCTGGCTGAGCGAGGATTTCACCATTGAAATGGGTGAATATCCAGCTTCACCCAAGCGAGAAAACAGGAAAAAATCGGTACTTGGGGTGGCCGAAGGCTGTCTGCTCAGGCGCTCCCGATAAAAAGCGCCATTTACAGAAGAGGCCGGCAAGCCGATCTCACTCGATCACGCTTTGACCCTTGCGATAGCGCACCGCATAGCGGCGATCGACCTCCAGCGCCGACAGGGTCTGCACTTCACCATTGGGCCACCGAATCTCGACGTCGACCCGCTCGGCCAGGCCCACGCCAAAGTGCTGTTCTTTCGGGTGAACGGACAGATAGCCGCTACTCCCATGTACTTCGCGCCAAATATGCTCTCCGGCCGGGGTGCGCACCCGAATGCGCGCGCCGATGGCATCTCGATTAATCCCCTGCTCGGGGGCCCCGGTCAGCCGAATAGCGAGCCAATGTTTGGCTCCCATGTCGACGCGGTTCTCGAACAGGTGCGCACGATCCTGAAAATTGTTGAGCACCACGTCCAGATCACCGTCGCCATCGCTATCAAAAAACGCGGCGCTGCGCGAGTTGGCCAGCACATCCAGACCTGAACCGCTGGTGATGTTCTCCAGTCGGCCGTCCTGATTGGCGAACAAAACATTGGTGTCGCGGTCCGGGTCGGCGAAGCGCACGTCTTGCGCCTTGCCGCTCGGATCCCGGTAATAGGCATTCTGGGTGGAATAGACGTTGAATTCGTTCATGCCGTTGGTCACGTAGAGGTCCATATCGCCGTCGTGGTCAAAGTCAAAAAAATCAGCGTCCCAGGACCATCCCGTGGAGTGATATCCGCGGCCGACGCGATCAGATAAGGCGTAGCTGGGTGAGGCAGACGTCTTCGCTGCGGCTTTGGACAGAAACAGGTCGTTGGCTTCAACCACGCGCATATTCGCCAGCGCTTCCGGATCGAAATTCATGCTGGTTTCCGCCCCCGGCAGCACGTACTTCTGATCCTTGTTCATGGTCACGATATTGGAGATGTAAATATCGGGCAGATCATCGGCATTCAAATCCGCGATGCCCACGTTCATGGTGTACGAGGGCTTGTCAGTCCCAAGCTGGGCAGATACTTCCTCAAATCTGCCCTCGCCCAGATTGCGGTAATAGGCGTTGACGCCAAAGTCGTTGCCTTCGATCAAGTCCTGCCAGCCGTCGCCATCAAAATCCGTGTGACCGACCGCCTGAGTCCAGCCATTGCCGCGAGTTCCCGACTGTTCGGAAACCTCTTCAAACTGAAAATTGCCCTTGCCCAGATACAGGCGGTTCGGCGCGCCATTGGTATTCCGGCGCGCCAGTGTCGGTAGCACGCCGCGCACGTAATCACCAAAGTAAGCGATATATAAATCGAGTAGGCCGTCATTATTGAAGTCGGCCACCGTTGCCGGGCCGCCCACCGCATTGTCGCCGCCCAGCCCCGCACGCTCGGTCACATCTTCAAAATGTTTTCCCTGCACATTGCGGTATACCCGGTGTTTGTCGTTGACGTAGGTGATGAGAATGTCCTGCCATCCATCATTATCCAGGTCGGCAATGATGGGCTGGCGGGGTTCTCCCGGCAGCCCATCCTCGGGCCGCGTCCAGCTGATTCCAAGCTCGGCACTCACCTCTTTGTATTTGCCGCCGCCGAGATTCCTGTAGAACTTGTTGCCGCCACCGCTCAGCAACAAGATATCGATCAGCCCATCATTGTCGATGTCTTCGGCCGCGACCCCGGATCCCCCAAATGCCGGCGGAATGGTCAGATTGCCAACGCCTTTCCCGGTCGGCGTGTAGCTGCGCAAACGTCGCGCCAGCCAGTCGGCGGTTCGATGGCTGAAGCTGATCCCGCTGCGGGCGGTGACATCCGCAAACGCCGCGCTGAGGGAGGTGCTGCCACTGGCAGACTGCAGAGCCTGCGAGATCTGGGGCTGCGCCTTGCTTGCAGTATGTGCACTCACCCGCTTCTGAATCGAATCCAGAGCAAGGCCCAGGTCTGCCGGCGACAGCACTTCGCGACCCTGTTTACGGGAATGAACGCCAGCCAGCCGTAACACCAGCACACCAAACTGAGCAATATTTTCGACCAGCAACTCCGCGGCGAATGGATCGGGTTCCAGATGCGCGCTATTTTCGAGCGCTTCAAGTGCGGACTGCAGATATCGCCAATGCAGGCCGGGATCTCTGAAAGCGTCCAGATCGTAGGCCTCAAGCGTCACGCGCTCTGTCTCGGCCAGACGCGGGAAAAAAATCACGTCCTCATATGCGTTGACCTCATGTGGAACAAAGCGCTGGGTAAAGGCGCTGACATCCAATGGCCGAATCAGTCGGCGAGAGGCGGCTAGTGCGTTCTTCTCCGAGCCCAGCAGCAAGTCCCGAGCGAACTGAATCATCAGCTCAGTAAATTGTGCTTTGAAGCGTGTACTGCTTTCTTCGTCGCTGGGCCAGCCATGACGAGCAAAATACACTTGAATATTGCGCAGGAAGATCGGCCCATTAATCGCGTTATAAGCCTCATACGAGGCGATTTTTCGCTCGATCAGCTGGCTTAATACCGGATAGCCTACGGTGGGTTCAAGTTGGGACTGAGCCGCCAGGTCCGCACGCTCAGGTACTTTGCCAAGCGCCTGCCAGGTGCTGACAAGTCGCGCCTCGCTCAGTTCATGTTCGCTGGCGCTCCGCGCTATTCGATCCGCCCGCCCCAGCACCGACAAAGTGAACAGATCCACCTGCGTTTTGAGCGCCTCGACCGCGGCTGGCGACAACTCCAGCAAGGCTTCCTGTGCACCGCCCCCAAATAATTGTTCCTGCTGTACCGCGAGGATCGCCCGCAAGGCGTAGGCCACACTGCTGTACTGGCGAAAATCCGTCGCGTTGATACTGATCTGCTCGCCGCCAATCAAAAGCTGCCATGAGCCATTGAGCTGGGCTCGGGCGACCATCAGCGATTGTGCTGCTTTGCGGATATCCGCTGGTTCTATAAAGCTGCGCTGCTCCGCTTGTGCTGCAGCACTGGCGATACCCCAGAGATGGCTCACCAGATCGACTTGCAGATCATGCTTGCGGAAGCGCGCCGCTTCGCTCAGCGGTGTGCCATAAATGAAATTCTCAAGTCGAGCCGCAGTGGCTTCACACTTGGGATCGCGATCTGACTCGAGAACTTCAGTCTGGCGGAGAATGGTCTCCAGCGAATCGGGTGCTGCGATCGCCCTAGCAATTGAGCCTGCGAGCAATCCAGTCAGAACCAGTCGCAGCATAAAACCTGGAAACCTGATGTTCAGTACGCGGTCCGTCATGGCTTCAGTATTTGCTCCAGTGTGGCGGGTGCAAGGCAGATGCCCTCATCGTTGCATGCCTGTACCGTCGCCTCAATCCGATCCGAATCGCCCAGGTCAGAAACCGGGATACGGACCTGGCCACTATAAACATGGATCGTATCCCCGGCGCGCGTCTCCAGCGTTTTCCCCACTGGATAAGGAATGGCCGAAGCAAGCACGCTGTCATCACGATAAACATCAATCCGCGTCGGAATCAACTGCGGCATGCTCGCCGGATTGGCCTGAATATGCCAATTGGGAGCCACTTCGAGAACCACGGCTGCGCTCTCGATCGCGAGGTTCACTTTGGAAGCGCTGCTGCTGGCGGATACAGGAGGCTTCAGCAATGCTGTGACCGCTGGGTCAAACATTGCGCGGGACATATCTGACCACGCCAAAGGCTGTGTGGCCATCTCGCTGGAAAAGCTGAGCAGGCACTTCTTGAGGTAGGGCCTATAGCGTTTGTGCCCCGCCGAAATCAGGGCGGAAAGCGCGTGCACCGCCAGACTGTTGCCAGCGGGGGTGTCCTGATCTCCACGCGCGCCAGTCAATGTCTTGGGCAGATGGGCGTCCTCAATTTGCGTGTCCCTGAAACGCTCGTTCTCCGAATCCCATAGCCGCTGAATCATCTCATCGCCGAGGGCGATTGCCTGAGACTGCCAGAACCCCTGATCACGAAGCTTGGAAAGCTCGACCAAGGCCAGGATCAGCGTTGCATAATCGTCGAGGAAGGCAGGGTGCACCACGCGCTCCGCCACCATCATGTGATGCAGCCCCTGTTTGCTGCGCAATTTCTGAACCAGCGTCCGGGCGGCCGCCTCGGCTCGATCGATCCAGGTTTCCTGCGCCAGAGCCGTCCCGGATGCGATCAAGCCGCGAATGACCATCGCGTTCCATGCCACGATGATTTTCTGGTCCGCTCGCGGCGGTGATCGTGTTGCGCGCGAGATCAGCAGTGATTTCCGCGCCCCTGATAGGCGCTCAAAAAGCGCCTGGCTGTCAATCTTCAGGGCCGATGCAATTGCCTCTGGCTTCTCGGCCCAACGCAAGGTCTTTGCTTGTGCGGAGCCGGTCAGCATCCAGACCGCGCGAATCAGGTCCAGCTGAGCGCGATCGAGCGCGGCGGCCAATTGATCAGGTGCCCAAAAATAATAGGCGCCTTCCTGCGACTCACTCTGCGCATCCATCGAGGCATACCAGAGTCCGTCCGCCCGCCTCATGTCCCGCTCCAGAAAATCTGCCGTGTTTTCGATGACCCAGCGATAGAGCGGCGACTTCCAGCGTGCAAAACCCTGTGCATACAGCTGAAGCAACTGGCCCTGATCGAATAGCATTTTTTCAAAATGCGGGACATTCCATCCCGGGTCGGTGGTGTAGCGATGAAATCCACCACCGACCTGATCATGAATGGCGCCCAGCGCCATGGCATCCAGAGAGAACTTGCTAAATTCCAGCGAAGCCGGATTCTGATCCCGCAGCAGCAGCTGCAGATAAGAAGGCAGTGGAAATTTTCCTGCTTTGCCAAAGCCGCCGCGCTCCGTGTCTGCCTCGGCAAGAATCGCGCGCGCAGTACTTTCTGCGGTGAGTCGGCTTAATTCTGCCCCACTTCCGCCGCGAACACTTTGCAGGCGCATCAACTTTTCCAGGTTTTCGGCTTGCTGTTGGATGGCCTGGTGTTTCTCCTTCCAGGCTATCTCAATCGCACCCAGCAGACGTGAGAACTTGTCCGGAGCCAGATAAGTATCCGCATAGAAGGGCCGCCCATCCGGCAGCAGAAACAAGCTCATTGGCCAACCACCGGATTTTCCGGAGGCCTCCACCGCCAATAAATACAGGCGATCAATGTCGGGCCGCTCTTCGCGATCCACTTTGACCGAGATGAAATCCTTGTTCAACTGAGCCGCAATGTCCGCATTCATGAAAGACTCGTCTTCCATCACGTGACACCAGTAACAGGCGAAGTATCCAATAGATAAGAAGACCGGTTTGTTCTGTGTACGCGCCAGCGCAAATGCCTCATCACTCCACGGCAGCCAGTGCACCGGATTGTCGGCGTGGCTTCGGAGATAGGAGCTGGCGGCGGCGGCGAGAGCGGCATTGTGCCCGGTAGTCTCGCTGGCTTGAGCGAGGCCGATGGTCAAGCCACAGAAAACAGCCTTCAGCGCTTGAATCATTTTCCGGTTCAAGGCTCGAATTCCCGGCAGCATGCCCATTTGTGGGGAACTCCTTAGCAGGAGTTTGCCCTCAGAGGCTCGCTCAAACTTATTAGACGTATCCCCATTTCTCAAGATATCCATTCTGCTGCTCAGTCGGTCGCAGCGCATGGATAACTTTTGCAGTGTTTCTCGGCAAAGATATTCCAAGTGTCTCTCGCAATGCTGCGTCTGTTTCCCATGGGAGCGGCAAGCCGACAAAGGATGCAATTCGTGTGGCGGTCGACAATGGCTCCTCGCATAGGTCCTCATATCGAACGCTTAGAATACGTTCGTCCAACTGATCTGCAAGCGCATCAATCCTCTGGTTGGCGCGAAACCAGAATTCCAATGCCAGCGCGGGACTATCGGCGCATACACCCTTGATCAACTCGGCTTCGTCCATCAGCCATGTGCCCCACATTTTCACTTGATTCTTGTTCCGGCTGAATGCCATGTAACGACCATCGCGAATGACATGGATGTACTTCATCTTTGGCCACCGACTTAATAATCGATCAATCACGATATGCGTATTGGGTTCTTTCCAGCCCCACTCGCCGAGCGCTCGAGACTCCCGGGAAGCCTCCAGATTTCGCGCAATGCAATGCTCGACGAATTTTCCATCTAAATGCGGGACGGCATCACTCAGGCCCGCCCTCAAAAACATTAATTCAGATTCATTGAAGGCGCTGTTTCCCAAGATTCCCTTTGCCAGCAAATCGCAGCACAGCTGAAATTCGCTGCTTGGGGCGGTCCTTATGGACGGCCTCTTAAAAAGATAGGTAAACCATAGAGAGTCTGCGGCTTCATTTCTTTCGAGCCCCAAATGAAGCCCCATGCCTTCTATCAGTCGTGCAATTACGCGAGTGCCGCTGCCCCCTACACCGCCTATCGCGACTTTTGGTGGCGGCAATGAGGCGTCATTGTTCATTTCAATAATCGGATTCATCGTGATCACACTACGGGATACACATAGTCCAGCAAGCGGCGCGCATCCCGGTCCTCTATTAATTTTTCGCCGTGCAATTTAAGAAATCGCTCCAGCTCCTCTATTAATCCGCGCGACGCCACTGTGCCCGACGGACTCCAATGACTGAGGAAGGCGCTCTTGTCCGGGTAAACCTCGGAAAATGGCACGCAGTCGATCGACGGAATGGTGCTGGAGTCGAGGAACAATGAATCCGGCCCGCTAGCCGCCGGAGTATTGACATGTCTCACGGCGGCTGGCCCAGCGCCCTCCGCCCCTTCCCCTGCAGTAGCAAGCCTTTGAAACAAGTCGACCAAGATTAGGGAATCAATCGGCACGATGCACCGTCTTACCAACATGGCTGTTGATACTGGGACGCTGATCTTTTCTTCGCACCAGGAAGTTCCCGATCATCAAAGCGTCCACGCGGGTATTCAGGAAGCATGCCACTGCATCCGCCGGAGTGCAGACGATCGGCTCGCCGCGAACATTAAGAGATGTATTGAGAAGCATCGAACAGCCGCTCAAATCGCGAAAAGCCCTGAGGATGCGAACAATTCTTCCCGGTGTCGTCTCTGAGAGGACCTGGGTGCGAGCGCTGCCGTCCACATGGGTAACCGCCGGAAATGAGGCTTGTAGCTGTCCGAGCCGAGCAAGGACGTTCTCCGTGTTTCCCTTAAAGTCAGGCAGCCTGGACACGAATTCCGCCCTGAACGGGTGAGTCATCGTCATGTACGGCGATCCAGCGACATCGAGAAAAAATTTCTCAAAATCTTCTTCGAGCACGATTGGGGCAAAAGGTCGCCAAGCTTCGCGGAATTTGATCATATTGTTGACCCGTGACTGCATTGTCGAGTCACGCGGATCAGCCAGTATCGATCGGTTACCCAAGGCGCGCGGACCAAATTCCATGCCCCCGTCAAAATGGGCGATCACCTCCGAGGCCGCGAGCAATTTGGACGCCTCTTCCACGATCTCCGTATCGCCCTGCGGTGCTGAATATTCTTCGAAAACCAGAGATTTTTCGAGCAAGGCGCTGAGAATGGTTTCTCGATCAAACGAGGGGCCGAGGAAAGTGCTTTTCATCCGCTCATGGCGGATCCGGGGGCGCTGCGCAAGCTTGTCCTGCAGTCTATGATCGAGCAGTAGCGCCGCACCGAGTGCACCGCCTGCGTCACCCGCAGCGGGCTGAATCCACAAGTTCTCGGGACCGGTGACCTCCCGTGCAATCCGTCCGTTGGACACGCAGTTCAATGCCACTCCGCCTGCCAGGCAAAGCTGCGTCTTTCCCGTGATTTTCAATGCCGAGCGAGACAGTCTGATCATCGCCAATTCAAGAATAGACTGAATCGACGCAGCGACGTTGGCGTAATGTGAACTGATCGGAGCTTCTGGAAGACGCGCCATTCGATTGCCGAACAACTGGCAAAAAAGCGGATTGATCGAATTCGTCGTGGTTCGAAAACCAAAGTAGCGCATGTCCAGCGCAAAGGAACCGTCCTCGCGCAGATCAATCAAATGATCCAGAATCTTCTGTTTGAAAACGGGGCGACCGAATGCGGCCAATCCCATGAGTTTGTATTCCCCGGAATTGACTTTAAATCCGCAGTACTCAGTAAACGCGCTGTAAAGCAGCCCTAGAGAGTTGGGATACTGGATTTCGCGCACAGACTGAATTCCCGCGGCATCCGCTGACCAAATCGAAGTGCTTGCTGACTCGCCTACGCCGTCCACCACGAGCAGGGCTGCACTTTCAAAAGGGCTGGGGAAAAACGCGGAAGCCGCATGCGCCGCATGGTGGCTGACAAAATGAATTCGCTGTGGGTCTGTGACAATGCTCAGCAAATCCTTTGGCAGGTCTTTTTCCAGAGTTCTCAGATTGCGTAAAGTGGCCGGCCATAGAAGCTGGCCGCGCGGCGCATTTCCAATCGCCTCCCCCAGTATGCGAGCGGCCTTCTTGCCCGGGTTTTCGTAGTATGCGACGGCGTCGAGCCTGCGCTGATCCGGAAGGGCTTCGAGGCAGGACTGAATTGCGTGAGTCGGGAATCGGGCATCTCCCTTGCGACGACTCAGGCGCTCCTCGGAGACGGCACGGATTATCTCTCCTCCCTCTACCAGCGCCGCTGCAGAATCGTGATACAGCCCGGAAATCCCCAGGATCAATGGCGCATTCATAACGGTGGCATCGCCATGCGAAGCGGCGCCGATAGCCCCCTTGCAAACGCAAGCTGAGCCTCTGCGTTCGGGTGAATATCCAATGGCATGAAGGTGAACTCTTGGGTATGCGGCACCGACACATCGATGGCTTCGGGAATACATCTTAAAACGGCGCGATTGAAGTCCGGGTCAATCTGGTCGAGCAAGGCCACGAGCACGGGCACGCCGTATTGTGTTCCCAGTTCCGTGATCATTTTCAGCAGGTCGATGAGCAGATCGCTCAGGTCCCGGATCGAAGGCAGGAACAGCTCAGGCAGGCTTTGTCTTAAAGAAGGCTGCCAGCAGGAGACCATTTCGATTTGCAGGCCGCCATCGCGCCTGCGCAGCGCCTGCGGCACGTACTCGATCCCGATTTGACTCCACAGCGGGTCCAGAAAGGCCTGCATTCGATAAGGGTGTGGTCGGTTGCGATAGAGATGATCGCTGATTACGCCAATTATCGCCCCCTCGCTTCGCCCCTGTCTCAGGTCATCTCTCAACTGCAGGTATGCCTGCACGGTACCGTGACCGCCGACGCCGCGATTTCTCAGGGTCAGATCGGGCCGTTGGGCTTGTAGCAGGGAGCAAAGAGTCTCTTCGTCTTTCAGTCCGGTGCCATACACATAGGAACAGCCGTACACACCCAGCCTGGGGCCTCGGGCCTGTTCAGCGCTGCAGACCCGCCGCCACCCGCTGGCATCAATATGCTGTATGACGGCCGACTCGCGAAACGGAACCCGGAGCTCAGAATTGGGGCTCAGGGACCAGCCGAGCAATCCATTCGGGCGAAATATTTGTCGTGGCGTGCTTGCCTTCTGCATGGACTAATTTTCGCAGAATTTTGTTGTCATGATACGCAGAAAAAAACCGCGCCAGACTCGGCGCGGTTTGATGGTAGCCCGCCAGCTAAGCGGCGGGCGGATGATGCGCTGTGCTAGTGATTCTTCGCCAGAAGCGAATCAATGGCGGCCTGCTGTTTCTCGATTATTTTCTGCTGACTCAGGGTATACAGCGTCAGCTCTTCGATCTTGCGCAGCAAGGTCATCTGCATTTGCGTCATATCCAATCCCTTCTCTGCCACTTCCTTGGCTGAAGGCACCCCGGGCAGATGACCCTGGGTTGCGATATGCGCCTCGACATCACTCAGTGTAAGCAGCTGATAATCACTGGCGAACACATAGTCAGGCACATTCAGCGCGGTTCCATTGACGGTAATGCTGCCCGCAACCGTCATATTTCCCGCGGCGTCCAACGTCAATTCAGCCGCGTCGGTACCGGCTGAGAGTCGGAAGGTGCCATTGCTGTTCAGGGTCCAGTTCTGATCCGTGGTGGCGGTATTGCTCGCACTGGTATTGCTCAGGCGCAAGCGCGCCGGTCCATTGCGATTGACGCCAATGGCGTCCACTGCACCGCCCCCATCGGTTCGATTGATCTCCAGGCCAGCGAGGTCGCCCGCCAAGGTCTGACCGCCACCGGCGTTGAGCTCGAACTCTGGAGCGTCGCTACCGGCAGAGATACGCATCGTGCCATTGCTGTTCAGAATCCAGTCTTGATCGTTGCTTGCGTCAATAGTCGCGGTTGAGTTGGTCAGACGCAGCCGGGCTGGGCCGGCGTGATTAACGTGCAAACGATCTGCTGGGGAGGCTGTCCCCATGCCGAT
Organism: Panacagrimonas sp.; assembly: GCA_041635265.1. Taxonomy (GTDB): domain Bacteria; phylum Pseudomonadota; class Gammaproteobacteria; order Nevskiales; family Nevskiaceae; genus Panacagrimonas. The sequence goes on along the minus strand of JBFJJV010000062.1, from coordinate 3,174 downwards.
TTTTCCATCACTCCTAATATGGAGGGCACTTGTCGGGGCTCCGGGCTGAATACGGAAAGGCAATGTGCTTCCATTGGTCGCGTCGCGCACGAAAAAATTGGTCTCATTGCTCGCCACGTCCCAAGTCTGTGGCGTAAATCCGGAGCTGCCGTCTTGTTCCAGGCGGACAGTCGGCGTGTCTCCATCGACGACGTGCAGTTCGACTACGGGGGTCGCTGTGCCCAGACCCAGCCGGCCAGCACTGCTGACAAATAGTGAATTATTCGGCGCGCCTGCCGTTATCGTGAACGGCGTGCGATTGGCGGTTGAATCCTCAACCGCGAAGTAACTGGCCCCGCCGTTGCTCGTGTCGTTGATGCGAATGCGCCAGTCATTCTGCGGGAAGCTAGCTGAACTGCTCGTATCGTCGAAGTGGATCCGAAGATTGTTTTCTTGCAATCGGAGGGTGTCGAAACTGAATGAAGGGGCGTTAGGGCAATCCAGCCCTATGCACTCGCTGCCCTGGACGACAAGATCATTGACGATGACTTGTGCTGCTTTTGCCGGCAGCACAAAGGCAGTAGCGATCAGGCTCAAGGCGAAGCGGCCAAATATCGTTTTTTTTGTTTTGTGGTTCATCGAATGCTCTCCTCACTCTTGAGGCCATTGGGCACGATCAAGCCGCCCGGGGCAATGCGGAAACTGCCGGACCGAGATGTGGAGGGCGTTCCCGTAACCGTGTTCGCGCCGCGGCCATCGCGGTCTGTTGCAAGGTCGGGCAAGCCGCTCACTTGCGGTCGGCTCGGCATGGATTCTGTGGTGTAGCTGTACTGGCCTGCGGGTAGGCCGCTGACTTCCGGGTTGACTCCGGCTGGAAACTGCTCTTCCAGTACAAAGCCATCCGGCCCGGTCACAACCAAGCGCGTCGCCGCGCTTGAATCGGGTGCGGCCAGCATCGCGCCATTGGATCCCAGTGCCTGCAATCCGGCGGCAGATAAGGCCGGGCTGGCACAAGCAATAAGCAGGGCAAGCCCCAGCTCCTTTGTAAATTTTGAACGTTTCATCGGATCACACTCCCTGTAAAATTGGACAGGCTGCCCACGCGGCTATAACTGTCCCCGCTGTCCGCACCCTAGCAGCGCTATTTTCATTCAGCAAGCAGCAAGCTGGCACGCCGTTCGGAGATGGCGCTTTGCCCCCCCCCGAGCCTCTTGGGCGGACGCCGGGAGGGCTCGGATTGGGATGAGATCGGACCGAAATAAAACACCAAGGCATGATGCCGACGGGGCCGTGTGACCCTATTATTCGCGTTCCCGCTCCCGGGATTGCGATTCCTGAACGACATTTTGCCTTATGACCCTTTCTGCACCTGTTCTGCACCTGACTGAATGAAAGAAATCATGTACGACCAGCCGACGCTTCTGATCGCAGCGATCCTGTTCATGAGCATGCTCGTGGCCATCGAACTGGGCTATCGCCTAGGCACGGGCAGGGATCCGCAAGAAATGAGCAAGGCACAGATCATTGCCATGCAAGGCTCGCTTCTGGGTGTGCTGGCATTGCTCCTGGGCTTTACCTTTTCCCTCTCTTTGCAGAGATTCGATAGCCGCAGCGCCGCAGTCATCGATGAGTCCAATGCCATCGGCACGGCCTGGCTGCGCGCACAGCTGCTGGTCGAACCTGCGCGCGGGCAGGCCATGGACACCCTGCAAAGCTATACGGATATGCGGGTTCGATCGGCTACGGTCTCGCTGGATCAGCATGGCCGGCGAGAGGCCTTGCAAGCCGAGGCGACGGCTCTTCACGAGCGACTCTGGCTGGGCGCGCGGTCTGCCGTCGCCTCGGATGATCGTATGATCACTTCTGGCCTGTATGTGCAGTCGCTCAACGATTTGATCGATGCCTATGGATTGCGTGACGCCGCCCTGAACCGCCACGTGCCGGAGGTCGTTCTCTTCCTGCTTTACTTCACCTTTCTGATCACCGGCGGAATACTTGGTTACGCCTCGGGGGTCAGCGCGCACCGCCCATCCTCCGTGGCCTATCTGATGGTGGGCCTGATTGTCTTGCTGGTCTTTATCATCATCGATCTGGATCGGCCGAGACGCGGCATGATTGAAGTGAGCCATTCCAGCCTGCGCGACTTGCAGACCAGCATGCAGCGGTCGAAAACAAGGTCCGCACTAGAGCGGCAGGGTACGGTGGCAGATCTGGAATCAGGGGCAGCCGGACAGTGATAAGTCCCCATGCCGGCGATCAGATTTTTGGGGCTTGTCCGGCACCGCTAGGTCTGGGGCAATCCCGTGGGCCAAGGCAATGCCCTCGGGCGACAGGCATGTGAGTGCAGGCTTTGGCTGATCTTGAGGCTCGCCTTTAAACCCCTGGGCATGGCGCCCGGACGAGGCTGTTTCAGGTCTGAAAATAAATCGATGCCAGCAGGCTGAGAAAGCTATGAACAAGAGTATGCTCAGGACACAATCACGCGATTGTGACGTTGTTCCACGAGTTACTACGGGAGTCCGCCATGAGTAAGGGAATGAACCAGAAACGGGATGCAAAAAAGGCGCCTTCAAAGACCTTGAAGGAAAAGCGCGCCGCGAAGGCAGAGAAGAAAAAATCCTCCTGATGCATGCCTAAAAATGACTCTTGCCTGTCGGGCAGAGGGACTGCGACCCAGAATCATTGAAGTCGTTCTGACGCATGGGGATTCCGACGCTCATTTGCAGAGTCTCTTATCGTAATAGATCGAATAGAACCGTTCGCGCTTGGGTGCGAGCGGTTTTTGCCATCTGCAATCGCTTAGCCGCAGTTCAGCGACGGGGATGCTTTCAGACCGGTGGACTCAGCAACACCGATATTTGCCGGGCGATATGATTTAGGTCTGGGTTCGGCACAAGGCATTTTTGACGACTTCATCTGTTGCCATTAATAAATAATAAAGGCCCCGCGTGCGGGGCCTTTATGAAGTCCATCGCTGTCACTTACTCGTCAAGAAAGCTGCGCAGATAATTTGCGCGGCTCGGGTGACGCAGCTTGCGCAAGGCCTTTGCCTCTATCTGGCGGATCCGCTCGCGGGTGACGTCAAATTGCTTGCCTACCTCTTCGAGCGTGTGGTCCGTATTCAGATCAATGCCGAAACGCATGCGCAGCACCTTGGCTTCGCGCGGCGTGAGGCTGGCCAGGATCTGATACGTT
>JBFJJV010000061.1:0-16765 GCA_041635265.1 Panacagrimonas sp. | reverse complement strand
CCGTCGACCTCTTCCTGGCCGGCCAGAACCTGTTGGACAGCCGACACCCAGAGTTCGGTGAGTTGCCCGATCGTCCGGAGGTTGTCCGCGGGGTGTATGCCTCTCTCACCTGGCGGTGGGAGTAAAATCTGTCATGAAGAGGCGCCACTTTGCGCCAGCCCTGCTGGCCATCGCATGTGTATGCTCAGCCCCGTTGAGCCAGGCGCAAGATGCAAATGCCGATCAGGTCAGGGCCGCGTTTGTCTATAATTTTTTGAAGTTGGTTTCCTGGCCGGACGCCCGCTCCGAGTCGCCCGAGCAGGCGCTGCATCTATGCCTGATCGCAGATGATCCGATCCAACCAGCGCTGTCAGGATTATTGGGCGGCAAACAGGCGTCCGAGCGCGCCATCAGCATCGTGCTGATCGATCGCGAAAAATTAGGTGCTTCAAATGATCAGCGTCACAATTGTCATGCTGTATTCCTCGGCGAAAGCCTCGAGGCGGACTACCCGCGAATCATGAACGCGCTATCCGGGCCGGGCGTCCTTCTGATTGATGAAGGCAGTCGCTTCAGCTGGCCAAAAGGCATGATCAGATTGTTCTCCGAGGATGAATATATTCGGTTTGAGGTGAATCTCAAGGCGATGGAATTGGCGCAGCTTACGGTTGATCCCAAGCTCATTCGTTTGGCGAGATTTGCAACGGAGTAAGGGGCCCTGATTTTCGTCCGTGCCAGAACCTTTTCAGCTTGGGCAACGTAGGCACGCCGCTGCTGCCTGAATCAGAATCGTCTGGCAATTTCCGACCACGCTTGCGCGAGGGCGTCGCGAAATGCCGGATCGGCAATTTTGATCAGCGCTTCGGCCCGCTGCATGACGCTTAGTCCACGCAATGCCGCGATTCCATGTTCTGTGACCACGTAATCTGCTGCATGGCGCGGAATGGTGCAGACGCCGGGACTGCCGAGTTTGGCCACGATACGGGAAAAGCGACCATCGTCGGTTGCCGCCGGTAGCGCGATGATCGAGCGTCCGCCAGCGGATAATGCGGCTGCGGCCACGTAAGCTGGCAGGCCGCCGACACCAGCGAGAAAGCGTCCGTTGACGAAATCCGCATTGACCTGGCCAAGCAGATCAACTTCGACAGCCGAATTGATCGCGCAGAAGTTTCGGTGTTTGGAGATTTCGCGAACGTCGTGCGTCTGGCTGACCGGACGAAAGTAAAACGCATCATCTTTAGCGCAGCGCGCGTACAGGCCCGCATCGCCCAGTGCCACGCCCATGTTGACCGAGGCCCTGCCCTTGATGGCGCCACTGTCGAGCAGGCCGACGATGGGCGTAGACACCATGCCTGACCAGACCTGTAGATTCTGATGGTTGCCGAGGGCGGCGAGCACGCCAGCCTGCAATCTTCCAATGCCGAATTCGAGCGTATCGCCGTCACGAACCAGGCTGGCGATCAACTCCGCGTGCGCTCGCATGGCCGCGCTCGGCCTTCCACCGTCATAGCGCAAGACTTCGAAGTCGCACTCGATCGCATCGTCGATATCGGCGTAAGCGATCTGGGCGCTGCCACGCGTTCGCGGCATCTGCGTATTGATCAGCGCGACTTTTCGTTTGGCGCGTTGCCACACCGCTGGCTGGAAGTCACAGGCCACGCCCAGGCTGCATTGACCCTGCTCGTCGGGCGCTGAAACTTGGGCGAAGGCGATATCAATCTCGCCGTGTTCGGCCAGATCGCGGTAAATGCCCGGATAATCCAGCGGCAGCAATTCAGCGCGGCCATCTGCAAGGCCACTGCGAAAACCAGATTGCATGAAGTAGGCACGCTGACGCGCTTTCTCATGTAGGCCAAAATAATCGGACCGATTGATGCCCGGAAAACTAACGCCTCGGAAGAGAATGCCGGCAGCGGCATCCGGACGCTCTTTGAGCGCATCGAAAAGGGGTGGGCACTCTCCGGACATGCCGGGGACAAACACACTCCGGCCAGGTCTGAAATAGTCGAGGGTTTTTTCTAGCGTGCGGGTCCGAGTCATGAGTTAAGCCCTGATCATGTTGCGGTCATTACAAATCGATCGAGGTCGGCGCTCGCCAGCGCAAACAATTCCGCATCCTTGCCTGAGGCTGCGGCGGCGTCTTTGGCGATCTTGCGGCTTCCGTGTTGCTTCAAGTAAGTGAACGGCCCGCCGCTATATGCTGGGCTGATTCCGGCGGATACCACGGCCACGTCGGCCAGTTCAGCTTGCGTCACTTGGCCGCTCGCCCAAACCCGCAGTGCAGCAAGTGAGACTGCGAGCAGGCGCTCTTCTTCACTCAGATTCAGGGATTCGGCAAGTTTGGCGGCGGCCCGGGTCTGGGGGATCAGGGCGGTTTCGTCTTGATCCAGGGCGCTGCCCTGTTTGAGTAGCCCCGCTTTTGCCGCCTTCTGTCGATTCAGGAATAGCGTGCGCACCATATTGCCTGCCACCGGATCGCGCATCAATGCGACGAAGCTAAGCATTTCGCGGGCGCTCGCCTCGCTCATGGGAAGCTTCCAACCGCCAACGACACAATCCATGATGGCGTGGTAGGCCGGATAATATTTGCGCGTATGTGAGTCGATATGCAGCGACTTGGCAATCTCGTCGAAGGCCGATTCTCTGTTCGAAAAATCATAGGGAGCCGAATCAAAGCTCGCGCCGGGGGTGTCCCAGAGCGCCTGCGCCTGAGGCATGGCTTTCGCACGTTGCTTGGCGACCGCAATCAGTTGATCAGCCGCTACGACCTCGCTGACTAGACCCAGTGTCAGTGCCTCAGCAGGCGCGACCGTCTTGCCGCCGAGCAGCATCTCCAGGCCTTTGGAGACGCCGACCAGTCGCGGAAGGCGTTGGGTGCCGCCTGCGCCGGGCAGCAGGCCCAGTTTGATCTCGGGAAGCCCGAGCTGAATGTCCGGATCATCCGAGACAATGCGTTGATGACAACTCAGGCACAACTCGAGGCCGCCGCCGAGTGCCAGACCATTGATGGCCGCCACAAAGGGCTTGGGAATGAATTCCATGCGGCGAAATAAACGACCCAGGCGGCCAAACAAGGTGTGCAATTCTTCGTTGCTGCCAGTGCGAGCGAGCTCGGTGAACGTCTTGATCATGGCCAGATCAGCGCCTGCGAGAAACGAGGCTTTGCCAGAAGTGAGCACAACGGCCTTGATCCGGTCTTCGGATTCTACCCGTACTAGCAGTGCTTCCAGGGAATCCATCATGTCGAGCGAGAACACATTCATCGCACGATCGGGCATGTCGATCGTGGCCAGCAGAATGCCGTCACCATCGAGTTCAGTCCGGATATTAGGGTCGTTCATGCGGTGGGCTGGATGATATTCGGCCAAAAGAAATAATTGTCATTGCTGCCAACGCAAAAAAGGCCGGGCTATTGGGAGTGCACCTGAGAGACAGCAGATGAAAGCATGTTGCCGGCATGAGGCCGGCAACATTTATCAAACGGCATCGTGAAACGACTGCTTTGCTTAGCAGTATTTCTTGAAGTCCGGTGCACGCTTTTCGTTGAAGGCCTTGACCCCTTCCTTGGACTCTTCGCTCTGGTAGTAGCCTTTGAGGGCGGCTATGCCCATAAAGCTGATGCCGCGAATATTTTCGGAATCGGCGTTGAAGGAACGCTTGGCGATGGCAATGGCCGTCGGTGAGAGCTGATTGATCTCGGCCGCCCAGGCTTCGCATTCGGCATCCAGATCTTCATGTGGCACAACTTTGTTCACCAGGCCCATTTCCAGTGCCTGCTGCGCCTTGTAGCGGCGGCACAGGAACCAGATTTCGCGCGCTTTCTTTTCGCCAACCGCACGAGAGAGATAGGCGGTGCCGAAACCGGGGTCGACTGAGCCGACCTTGGGGCCTACCTGGCCGAACTGGGCTTTCTCGGAAGCCAGCGTGAGGTCGCAGATGGTGGCCAGTACATTACCGCCGCCGATGGCAAAGCCCTGGACCCTGGCGATGACCACCTTGCCGCAGTCGCGGATGGCTGTCTGCAACTCTTCAATCGGCAGGCCGACCATGCCGCGTGGGCCGTACAGGCCATCCTCGGAAAGATGCACTTTCTGGTCGCCGCCGGTGCAGAATGCCTTGTCGCCAGCGCCGCTGAAAATCACGCTATTGACGCTCTTTTCTTCATCCGCCCGGCGGAAGGCAATGATGAGTTCTTCTACCGTCTGCGCACGGAAGGCATTGAACACTTCCGGTCGATTGATGGTGATACGAACCGCGTTGGCGCCGAGTTCGTAGCTAATGTCATTGAAGGTCTGCATGTCGAAATCCAGAAATAATGTAGAGGTGAAAGTGGAGCAATAAGAACCTAGTAGTGTACCATACCATCGTGAAGCGACCTATTATTTAGTTGCTTCAAAATAGCTGGAAAACCATTCAAGGGCGGTCGGCGCAGAGGCGCAGGCCCGCTGCCGGCCACTGCGACAGGGAAGCGTTAAACATGGCGGATGTACTCAAGGGCAAGGTCGTTATCGTCACCGGCGCGGGCCGTGGCGTGGGCGCTGAAATTGCGAAGCTGGCGGCCGAAGAAGGCGCAAGAGTCGTCGTCAATGATCTGGGCGTGAGCCAGGAAGGCGAGGGTGGCACGATGGGCCCGGCCCAGGAAGTCGTCAAGGAAATCACGGCGGCAGGCGGCGAGGCGGTCGTCGATGGGAATGATGTGGCAACCTGGGACGGAGCAAACGCCCTCATCGCGACGGCAATGAAGGCTTTCGGCGATCTCGATGCGGTGATCAATAACGCCGGCATTCTGCGTGACACCATCTTCCACAAGATGTCTCCGGAACAATGGCAGGCCGTGATTCAGGTCAATCTCACGGGTGTATTCAATGTATCGCGCGCCGCTGCGCCGCACTTCAAGAGCGAGCGGAAAGGCGCCTTTGTGCACATGACTTCGACCAGCGGCCTGATCGGCAACTTTGGTCAGTCCAATTACGCCGCAGCCAAAAACGGCGTGGCCGCACTCTCCAAGAGCATCGCACTGGACATGCAGAAATTCGAAACCCGTTCCAACGCCATCGCCCCGTTTGCGTATACGCGAATGGTTGCTGGTATTCCGGATACGCCCGAGAACGCCGAACGGCATCGCATCAATCGCATGATGAGTGCTGACAAGATTGCACCGTTTATCATTGCCCTGTGCAGTGACGGGGCCAAGGAAGTGTCCGGTCAGGTATTCGGTGTGCGACGCAACGAAATTTTCCTGTTCAGTCAGCCCAGGCCCATTCGCTCGGTGCACGCAGGCGAGGGCTGGACACCGGAGACCTGTCTGAGTACTGCGATTCCGTCACTGAAGTCTTCGTTCTATGATCTGGATCGTTCTTCCGACATCTTCACTTGGGAACCCGTCTGAATGAGTTCAAAAATATATGAGAGCGCGGCCAAGGCCTTCGCAGGTTTGACCTTCGATGGCATGACGGTGGCCGCGGGTGGTTTTGGTCTCTGCGGTGTTCCAGTAGATTTGATCTTGGCGCTCAAGCAGAGCCAGGCAAAAAATCTGACCGTGATCGGAAACAACGTCGGCTGCGACGATCACGGCATGTGGCATGTGCTGGCCAATGGTCAGATCGGCAAGGTGATTCTGTCTTACGCGGGGGAGAACAAGATTCTGGCCGATGCCTTCATGAACAATAAAATTGAAATCGAGTTCAACCCGCAGGGTACGCTGGCCGAACGATTGCGCGCAGGTGGTGCCGGCATCCCGGCATTTTTTACGCGCACCGGTTACGGCACGCGTATCGCTGAAGGCAAGGAAACCCGTCAGTTCACGGACAGAGATGGCAACTCGGACTGGTATGTGATGGAAACGGGGCTCACCGCTGATTTGTCGCTGGTCAAGGCATGGAAAGCGGATAAGGAGGGGAATCTGATTTATCGCAAGACGGCGCGTAACTTCAACCCGATGATCGCGACGGCAGGCAAGGTGACCATTGCCGAGGTAGAGGAGATTGTCGAGATCGGTGAACTCGACCCGGACTCCGTGCATACCCCTGGAATTTTCGTCAATCGCATTGTGCTCTCCACCGGGCAGCCCAAGCATATCGAGCGGGCCACCACTCGCCAAAGACAGGAAGCCGCCTGATGCCATGGACCCGAGAGCAAACCGCTGAGCGCGCCGCGAAAGAACTTGAGGATGGCTTTTACGTCAATCTGGGTATTGGCATCCCTACTATGGTCGCCAATATGGTGCCCGAGCACATCAAGGTCACGCTGCAGAGCGAGAACGGCCTGCTCGGCATCGGCCCCTTTCCGTACGAAGACGAGATTGATGCCGACCTGATCAACGCGGGCAAGCAGACCATCACCGACCTGCCAGGATCGAGCTATTTTTCCAGTGCCGATTCCTTCGGCATGATTCGCGGGGGGCACATCAATCTTTCCATTCTTGGCGGCATGGAAGTCTCGCAAAACGGCGATCTGGCCAACTGGATGGTGCCGGGCAAGATGATCAAGGGCATGGGCGGCGCGATGGACCTGGTTGCGGGAGTGCAGAGGATCGTTGTGGTCATGGATCACTGCGATAAATCGGGCAGTCCCAAATTCCGCAAGGAATGCACACTGCCCCTGACCGGCAAAGGCGTTGTCGATCTGCTGATTACAGACCTTGGTGTGTTCGAGATCGATCGCCGGGGTACGGGTGGCGCCACCCTGATCGAGCTTGCGCCGGGGGTTTCGCTGGATGATGTCAAAGCCAGGACCGAGGCGGATTACAAGCTGGGGCCGTGCCTGGGCTGAAGCGAGCGCTAAAACTGCACACTCATTATCGGCTTGATTTGAGCTCCCCAATTTAAAAAGAAAGGCCTCCATGGAAATAAAACTCTCTGAGCTTCAAATTGAAATCGAGGACTCCGTCAAGAAAGTCTGCAGCGAATTCACCGATGACTACTGGCACGAATGTGATGAAGAAGCGCGCTTTCCTGAGGAGTTTTATCGAGCGATGGCCAATGCCGGCTGGCTAGGCATCACCATGCCCGAAGAACTCGGCGGCGCTGGTCTGGGCGTGACCGAGGCAGCGATCATGATGCACACAGTGGCCTCATCTGGCGGCGGCATGGCTGCCGCATCGAGCATTCATCTCAATCTGTTCGGGCCGCACGCCATCGTGGTGCACGGCACGCCACAGCAGAAGAAACGCTGGCTGCCCCCTTTAATCAAAGGTGAGCAAAAAGCCTGCTTCGGCGTGACTGAGCCCGACGCGGGTCTGGACACGACCAGCATCAAGACTTTTGCCAAGAAAGTCGATGGCGGCTACCGTGTCAGCGGACGCAAGATGTGGACATCGACGGCACAGGAGGCGCACAAGATTGTCTTGCTGGCACGCACCACCGCCAAGCTGGACGCCAGACGGCCGACAGATGGCATGACTCTGTTCTACACCGATCTGGACCGCAAACAAATCGAAGTGCGGCGGATCAAGAAGATGGGGCGCGCAGCCGTCGATTCGAATGCCACCTTCATCGACGACTACTTCATTCCCGAGGAAGATCGCATCGGGGAGGAAGGGAAGGGCTTTTATTATCTGCTCGATTCACTGAATCCAGAGCGCGTGCTGCTGGGTGTGGAAGCCGTTGGTCTCGGCCGCGACGCGCTACGTCGTGCCGCCAAATACGCTAAGGAACGTGTCGTTTTTGGCCGGCCCATCGGACAAAACCAGGGCATTCAACATCCGCTGGCCGAGGCCTGGGCGCTCTTGGAGTCCGCTTTCTGGATGTGTATGCGCGCCGGCTATCTGTATGACGCGGGTCTGCCCTGCGGTGCCGAAGCCAACGCCGCCAAGTTTCTCGGCGCCCGCGCCGGTTTTGACGCCACCACCAAGGCGGTGATGACCCATGGCGGCATGGGCTACGCCCGCGAATTCCAGGTGGAGCGTCTATTCAGAGAGTCCATGTTGCCGCGAATCGCCCCAGTGACGGAGCAGATGATTCTCTCGTTTATTGGCGAGCGAGTGCTTGATCTGCCAAAGTCGTACTGAGGAAGCGCCTGTTCATTCTGTGTCTCTCGCCGTAATTATGCATTTGCAGTGAGAGCATCAGGCTTTAAAGGAGGTTTCCGAGGCGATTTTTCCAGCAGCAGAACAGCGAACTCATATTCGTGTCTGAATGTGGGATCTGTATCTGGAGGTTTCGGCGCTTGTTCATCACCTGATGAGCGTGCGTTTCACTGTCCACGATACAGAACCGAGGTCTTCGATGTCGCGACGTGAAGTTTGGGTTCTTGGCGCTACGCGTACTGCCATTGGCAGTTTCGGCGGCGCGCTAAAGAACGTGCCGTTGAGCACGCTCTCTTCAGAAATTATCAAGTCTGTATTGCAGCGCACAGGCCTTGATCCACGGGAAGTCGGCCATGTGGTCATCGGCAACGTTATTCCTACTGAGCCGCGCGATGCCTATCTCAGCCGAATGGCTGCGATTGACGCGGGGATTCCCCATGAAACGCCTGCTTTCAATGTCAATCGCTTATGTGGCTCGGGCTTGCAGGCCATCGTCTCGGCAGCGCAATCGATCCTTCTGGGTGACTGCGATCTGGCCATAGGCGCTGGCGCGGAATCCATGAGCCGTGGTCCCTATACCCTGCCTAATCATCGCTGGGGATCGCGACTGGGCGATGTCACCACGGTCGACTTCATGAACGGTGTGCTGCACGACCCCATGCTGGGCGTGCACGTCGGCATCACTGCTGAGAACATTGCCAAACGCTACAACATCAGCCGGCTGATGCAGGATGAGTTGTCTTTGCTCAGCCAGATGCGGGCGACGCAGGCCATCGATGAAGGTCGCTTCGAATCGCAGATCACTGAAATCGACGTTGGTCGCGATGGCCGGCCCATCATCTTCAAGGTCGATGAGCATGTGCGGCGCAAGTCGAACATGAATGCGCTGTCCCGGCTCAAGCCCTCGTTTCAGGATGGGGGCAGTGTGACGGCGGGTAATTCATCAGGGACGAATGACGGTTCTGGCGCCGTCATTCTGGCTGAGGCCAAACATGCACAGGCTCTGGGCCTGAAACCCATCGCCCGGCTGGTTGCTTATGCACACGCCGGGGTTGACCCGGCCTATATGGGCATGGGCCCGGTGCCAGCAACGCAACTGGCGCTTAAGCGCGCCGGACTCGGCGTGAATGATCTGGATGTGATCGAAGTCAATGAAGCGTTTGCGGCCCAGGTTTGCGCGGTGATGCAAGCACTGGATATTGATCCCGAGAAACTCAATCCGAACGGCTCCGCCATTGCACTGGGGCATCCTGTTGGCGCCAGCGGTGCGATCATTACGACCAAGGCACTCTATGAGCTGGAGAGAATTGGCGGTCGCTATGCGCTGACGACCATGTGCATTGGTGGCGGGCAGGGCATCTCGGCAATATTCGAGAGACTCAGCTAAAGCCTTTGCTTTTCTGGCTTGGCCGAGATTATTTCAGTAAGCCAGAGTAGTTCCCCACGAACAGACCAGTGAGCGCCGCCCGAAAAGTGGAATGCGCATGGCGGTTCTAAGCGGTGATCGGCGATTTTTCAGACTGGCCCTGATCGCGCGCAGCGCGCTTTTCCGCTTCCAGGCTTCGTTTATAGGCCTCGCGCAGCTTAAGACGCGCCCAATAGGCGGCAACTTGCTCAGGGAACTGCTGGTCCAGGCCAATCATTTCGGCCAGGCACAGGGCATAGCCAACCGAAATATCGGCAACGGTGAAGCGCTCTCCGCAAAAATACGGTCGCTCGGAAAGGATGGCTTCTGCACGCCTTAATCGGGCGAGAAACCAGCTGCCATAATCCTCAACGACCTGTGGCTGCCGGCGCTCGGGTTTCTCGAAGCGGCCGTAGCGTAGGACCAGAGTTTGCGGAAAAGTCAGGGTCGCCTCGCCGTAATGCAGGGCGTTCAGATACTCGCCGTACATGGGGTCCGTTTTCTCCACATTCAGACCACCTTCGGGGTGCAACTCCGCGAGGTACTGGCAAATGGCGGACGATTCGGTCATGAATACGTCGCCATCGATAAATGCGGGCACAGTGCCCAATGCATTGATCCCCAAATACGTTTTGTCCATGGCACGCGGCGGAAATGGGTGCATGAGCAGTTCGTAGGGCAGCTGCAATTCTTCTAGCGCCCACAGCGGGCGGAAAGATCGGGCACTCATGCAGTGATGCAAAGTCATGGTCATATTGAGCGTGGGTCCTGTCGACAACTGGTAATCATGAATCGGGATAGGTCAGTATGGATCAGGCCTTGGCCGCAATCAAAAGGAGAGATGATGACCGGAACAAACACAGATTTGCGTGCAAGCCAGGGCAGTGCCCTGCTCGCAATGGGTGTGGTCTTGACGCTGCTGCTCAGCGCATGCGGCTCCTCATCTGACGACGAGGGGCAATCGGTCACGGTAGAAACGCCGATGGGAACAGTATCCGGACAGACCAATCCAGATGGAGGCGTATCGCTGCCGCCCGATTTCCCCGAAGACGTGGCCATTTTTCCGGAGCTCAGTATTATTTCAGCGGTCGCGACGCCCTCAGGTCACATGGTCGTCGGACACTCGACCGCGCAGCGGCAGCGCATTGCCGACTTCTATCTGAGCGAGATGACCGCCAAAGGCTGGCAAAGCATGTCTCCCGGCATGGCAAGCCCGACCATGAATGCCCTGTCCTTCAAGAAAGAAGGCAGAGGCGCGTCCATCAATGTAGTCGACCGCAAGGATGGAAAGACCATGGTGCAGATGACGCTGATGCCCACACACTGAACCTAGTCTGAGATCGAAGCGGCAGCGACCGCCGAACCATCAGGTCTGGACGGTCCCTGCCTTCGTCTGCCGCGCTTTTTCCTCGTGTCCTAAGCGGCGCGGCGCATGGGCCTTGCTTTTGAAGCAGCCTTCTCTCTCGCGCTGCTCAACATCAGCACGCCATCGTCGATCGGTTCTTTCAGCAGGACTTTCTGATCGCGTTTGAAGTCGTTGAGAACCTTCCAAGGTTCCTTGCTGCCCTGACGCGGCAGACGATCATTGGCACGAACCACATAGCCGGATGTCAGCGCACCCATGAAGGGCAATTCCGGCACCTTGCATCCGTGCAGATCGCGCGGGACCGCGATGTCCTTGCCCTGGTCCTTCATGTGATTGATCAGGCGGCACAGATACCTGGCCGCAATATTTGCCTTGAGTGTCCAGGATGCATTGGTATATCCAAAAATCCACGAGAAATTCGGCACGTCTTCGATCATCGTCGCCTTGTAAAACATTTTCTCTTCGAATTTGATCGCTTCATCGTCCACCACCAGCTGCATGCCGCCCAGCGCCTGCAAATCGAGTCCGGTCGCGGTGATGATGATATCGGCCTCGAGTATCTGGCCGGATTTCAATTTGATGCCTTCTGCAGTGAAGGTGTCGATGTGATCGGTGACCACCTCGGCCTTTCCATTGCGTAGACACCTGAACAGATCGCCATCCGGCACCAGACACAGCCGCTGATCCCAAGGGTTGTATTTCGGCGTGAAGTGTTTCATGTCCACCTTGCCGCGTAGCTGACGCTTGGTCTCCTTGAGCAATAGTTTCTTGCTGAAATTGGGGAAGCGCTGGAAGAACTTGTACAGAAAATTTTGACGCTGAATGTTTTTCTCTCGAGTCAGGCCCAGAGCAAATTTTTCTGGCATGAAGCGGTCGAGTATTTTCAATACACCGTCAAGAGCGGGGAGTGACAATATGTAGGAAGGCGAGCGCTGCAACATGGTGATCTTGGCGCCTTTCTCTGCCATCGCAGGCACCAGGGTGACGGCGGTGGCGCCGCTACCGATGACGACGACGCGCTTGCCAACATAGTCCAGATCTTCTGGCCACTTTTGCGGATGAATCACCTGACCTTTGAAATTCTCGATGCCAGAGAACTCGGGCAGATAACCCTGATCGTAGTTGTAGTAACCGGTGCCCATTACCAGAAACTTGCAGCTGAAGCTGCGCTGCTTGCCGGTTTCCTCCTCTACTGCATTGACGGTCCAGCGTGCTTGTTTTGAGGACCATCTGGACTCAGTGATTTTGAGGCCGAACTGAATATCGTCGTGCAGTTCGTTTTCCTGAGCAGTTTCCTCCACATAATTGCGAATGGCGTCGCCATCGGCGAGGACTTTCAGGCCTTTCCAGGGGCGAAAGGAGAAGCCCAGAGTGAGCATGTCGGAATCGGAGCGGATGCCGGGGTAGCGGAACAGGTCCCAGGTTCCTCCGGCGCGCTGGCGACGCTCGAGAATGGTGAATCTCTGCCCCGGGCAATGCCGCTTCAGATGGCAGGCCATGCCCACGCCGGAAATGCCGGCGCCTACGATGACGACATCAAAATCACTGTTCTGCATTTCAATCTCCACATTGAATACAAGGCCGCCCTCGAGAGGAAACGTGGGCTGGCCGGTATGGAGCTCATATTGCGACCACTGGTCGATCAAGGCTTGACCAAACGAGACATTGTTTTTACCGTTCAAGACATGAGTGCCAAAGTCAGGGCAGGTGGCTTGCGCGGTTATCTGGCGGTGATGCGCAGTCTCGGCTGCGACCCGGCACCGGTGATGCATAAGCACGGTCTGGATGAGGCCCAGCTCACGGACGAGGATGGCATGCTGCCTTTGCCGGCCGTCATCCGTGTTTTTGAAGACAGTGCCGTGGCGGCCAAATGTCCGGATCTGGCGCTCCGCCTGGCCCAGGTCCAGGACATCAATATTCTGGGGCCGATCGCCGTCGCCATACAGAACTGCCCGACGCTGGAGCGAGCGCTGGACTGCATTTCCAATTACCTTTTTATCCAAAGCCCCGGTCTGCGTCTGTACATCGACACCGATCGCACGAGCGGCCCTGATGAGGCCTGCCTTCACTACGAAGTGGAGATGAGCGATCCGCAGGCGGGGCGACAGATTCTGCAACATGGTCTGGCCATTGCGCACCGCATGATCAGCATGCTCAATAGCCGCGCTTACGAACTAAGACGGGTCAGCCTGTCGCATGAGCCGGAAGTCGAGGTCCGCACGCTGGTCCAGTACTTTGGCGCGCCAGTCCACACGTCGGCTGAATTCTGCGGCCTGCATATCAGCCGGCGAACCTTGAGCACGCCCCTGCCGGCAGCGAATCCGGTGCTGCTCAAAATGGCGGCAGACTACCTCGATACAAACTTTGCCAATCCCAACAGGACGTTGACGGCGCGCCTGCGTCAGCTACTGGCGCGACGATTGGGCAGCCAGGCCATGAAAAAAGAAGATGCAGCGAAGGCGCTGGCCATGCACCCGCGAACCTTGCAGCGGCACCTTGAAGCCGAGGGAACAAGCTTCAACGCGGTGCGCGATGCGGTGCGACGCGAGGCGGCGCTGCGCTATCTGGGCGGTACCTGCTTGCCGCTGGCCCAGGTCGCCAGTCTGGTGGGTTTTTCAGAGCAATCGGCGCTGACGCGTTTTTGCCAGCAGCAGTTCTTGCAGCCTCCGAAGGCCTTGCGCAGAGGGGCCAAAGCGAGCCAATAGGCTTTCAATAGCGAGGTCTTGCGTCCCCAGCATCACCAAACGCCTCGACAAGACACGCATTGGCTTCAGCGCTCTTGCGCCCGCCGCGTCTCGCGCCAAACCTGAAAGCCGATGATCGCCAGAGCAATTTCGTAAATTTCTATCACAGCGTGGGCAATGGGAATCGGCGCCAGATAAAACATGCCGAGCATCAGCGGCCACTGCACGAGGAACAGCGTGGCGACCACAGTGCGCATGAAAAATTTGGGCGCTGCCGCGACAGTGAGCACCTCAAATACCAGCAGTTTGATGCAGAAATTGAGGCCTGCCTGAGCCTGCAGGCCGGTGAGTACATCGTCGAGTCCGTCAGCCCCCCAGTTGTAATGGGTCCAGTAGGCCAGATGGGGGAAATACAACAAGGACAGGCCCACCAACAAATACACGCAGCCCAGTCGTTCTGAACGGTTGCCGTTCTGAAAATAGCGAGAGACTTGCCCGGGAAACGTGCACAGATCATCCCACCAGGGGCCGAATCTCTTGATGCACCAGGCAGAATGAATGATCCGCAGCAGGCACAAGGCGATTCGCAGAATCGTCAAAGCCAGAGCCTCTCCGTCCAGACCTTTCAAGGCCAGAGCGACGACCAGTACCGCGAAGGAAGCGCCGCTGCTAAATCGAAACAGATTAAACCAGTGGCGCTTGTCTTTAGGCAGAAAAAGCACGCCCAGATCCGTAATCGCGACAAAGCTGATGTAATGCGCAACCAACATCTGCCCAGGATCGTGGTAGTCACGCCAGAACAGAGTGAAGTAGAGCAGCGCATCGATGAGCAGCATGTGCAAAAACACAGGCTGGGTCAGATTCCGCGGCAGCAATCTAGGGCTTTTATGAGTCAAAGCAGTCAGGATCGAGGGTGATCAGTAATGTTTTTTGCTCTCAGGCTTTCAACGATGAGGGCGTACTTGATCGCCGACCGCAATAGGATTTCTCCGGATCATACGCATCTATATTGTGTGCGCACAGATTGAAACTGGTCCAATTCTGGGCCAGACACTCCGCTCTGTCCCTGCCTAGGCCCCGGTTTGTGCCCCCAGTGCAAGTTTAGCCGCGCGTGTTTCGGGGAGCCTGCGTAAACGCGATACCTGCTCGATTCGCACAGCTCCGTGATCCTGTGCAGCTTGCATAGACTTCGATAAAGTCAGCCGTAAATAAAATAACAAGGAGCTAGGCCATGCGGGCGAACGAGCATCGGGGCTGGCATTGGGGCGCGTGCACGACACGTGTTCCATTTCTGCATACGCGGCTGTATTGGACGCAGTTCCTGCAAGGCGTGTTCGTGGCTTCAGCGACGGGACTGGCGCTGGTCCCGGTGATGACATCTCTGTTCGGCCTCAGCTTCGAAGAAGCGGTGGCGGCCTCAATCATCCACTCCCTTCTGTTGACAACTTCCCCCGTCCTCTTTGGCGAGCCTTACGCGCCTGGCTGGATCACCCCGGCGCTTCCATTGGTTCTCGCATTTGTCATTGGAAATTTCACTGAGCCGGTGGAGCGTTGGCAGGCGATGGCCGCCTTGTCCGTGAATTTCGCAGCCATCTGCATATTCCTCGGAATTACAGGATTCGGGCGTCGATTTGTGCACTGGCTGCCGGATGTCCTGAAGGCCGGCATCATTCTTGGCGCAGCAATCGCAGCGCTCAAGCGGGTGTTCGTCGACGACGCCGAGCGCTTTCTATTGCAGCAACCCGTTGCCACCACCGCCGCCTGCGTGATCTGTCTGGTCATCACGTTCTCGGCGCCGCTGCAGAAATTGAAGGATCGTTACCGCTGGCTGGCTTTGCTAGGGGCACTGGGCCTGTTACCCGGTTTTCTTGTTGCCGCCCTCGTCGGCCCTGTCTTTGGCGAGGTGCAGCACGACCTAGAGTGGGGTGTGCTGCTTCCACCCTTTGCCTCTCTCTGGGGCAAAGTGTCGCCGTTCGCGATTGGTTGGCCGGATATGCCCATGTTTCTGACTTGTCTGCCACTCGCCATGGTGGCCTACGTCATCGTGTTCGGGGATTTGGTAACCGGCAACGAAGTGTTGCGAGAAGCCGCAGCAGACCGCCAGGACGAGTATGTCGATATCAATCCGACGCGGTCTCACCTGACCCTTGGAATTCGCAATGTCCTGATGGCTCTGTTCGCGCCGTTTTTCCCCACCCAAGGAATTTTATGGACTGGCGTTCACGTCACCATCGTGCAGCGCTGGCGCCAAGGTCCGGCGAACATGGACAGTCTCCATAGCGGAATCGCGTCCTACTATCTGATGGGGGTGCCGTTCATATTCTGTTTCATGCCACTGCTAACAGGAGTAAAGCCGCTGATGGGCATCGCCTTATCGCTGACGCTGGTGCTGACCGGGTTTGCCTGCGCCTACGTTGCAATGGCGATCCCTAAAGAGCCTGCTGAGCGGGGCACGGTCTTGCTGATTGGCGTAGCACTCGCCTCATTTTCGCCATGGCTTGGATTATTGATCGCAGTCGGCGCGACGCTGGTGCTGGTTGGCTGGAAGGTTCCACAAAAAGAACAAATTGAGTAGGGGGGCATGAAGTTGCCTGTATCTCGCATGCGCTCCACCCCAGGCTGTCAGCAATCTAAGGCGCGGGCTGGTATCTCTGGGCAACAGGCCGAGGTAGAAGCGCCGCTCCCCTGTCCCGCGCTAGACCGGTTGCGTGGTCCGTATGTAGTCTGCCGCCTAGCCTCCACCGCTCGACGCGCGCCGGCCTCCGTCCAGAGGACAGGGCCAAGCCCGGCGACAGACCGAGGCGGATAATTCCCATCTCAACGGCGCGGCTAACAGCGCATAAAAATCAGGAGGCGGGGAAAGCGAGCGATGCGACGGTGTGCTTTTAATCTGTGCGCCCTTGTGCTGACTGTGAGCCTGTCGGCCTGTCGCAGCGTTGACGGACCGGTGTCGCGCTGGCCGCCAGTGGTGGAAACGGTGGAAAAGCCCAAACCGCCGCCGCCACCGTCACCCGCCGAACTCGCGGGCTGCGAGCGCGCCGACAACCCGCCTTGGATGCGCTTCCATTCACGACTTGGCTTGAGAGCAGCTGGCATCGAGGTCTGCGTGTATGCCAAGCCAGACCTGATGCTGTCGATCAATCCGCCGCTGGGACAGCATTATGCAGATCTGCTGCCGTCTGCCAGCAAGGGAAACCCGGTAGCGCAATTCAAAATTGCGGCGATCGTGAATCAATGCAGCAACACGCCGAGTACGCCCGAGATGCTCAACCGCGTCATTGCCACGGCTCTGAAGACACGGCGTT
>JBFJJV010000060.1:0-17756 GCA_041635265.1 Panacagrimonas sp. | reverse complement strand
TCTTCAAAAGCCGGCGCATCGAATTGCCCCTCACAGATCACGTCATTCCAGCAATCCAGCAGTACGGGCACACGCAGGCCGAAACGTCGCAACAGATCTTTGTCCGAGTCCACATCCAGATGTTCAAGGCGCAGATCCCGAAACTGCTCATGACTGATGAGTGCGATTTCCATCAGCTCGCATAGTTCGCATTCCGCCCGACCCAGTAGACGGATGCAATTTTCTGCAGGCTGGCCGACCGCCATCAGGGCACATCCAGTGGCAAGAAGGACGGCGCTCCGTCTCGGCTTACCAGCATTGGAACGGTTGTTCCCGGCGTGACTCGACTGGCTACTTCAGCAAAGCGTGCCGGCGAATCCACTTCCTGCCCGGCAAGAGACAGGATCACGTCCCCGGCCCGCACACCGGCGCTTCGAGCTGGCCCGCGAAGGACCTGGTCGACTCGCACACCGCCGGACAGCACCCGTATGCGCTTTCGCTCCTCGTCTGCAAGCTCGCTGACGACCAGACCGAGCACGCCGTCAACCGGCGCCTCAGCTCGCTGTGGCCGGGTCGCAACGATAGCCGGCTCTTCTTTGAGCACCCCGATCTCCACTTTGAAACTGAGGCGCTTGCCGCTACGAATAATTTCCAGTGGCACCAAATCGCCCGGATCGACGCTGCCCACCAGTGGCGGCAAACTGCCAGATTCCGGTAGGGGCTTGCCGTTGAAGGATACGATGATGTCCCCCGAGCGCAATCCACTTTCCGCAGCGGGGCTGCCCGGCATGGTCCGCGAAATCAAGGCACCCTCGGCGCGATCCATGTGAAACGATTCAGCCAGCTCGCGATCGACTTCCTGCACCACGACACCCAGCCAGCCGCGCGTCACCCTTCCCTTATCGCGAAGTTGTCTGGCAACACGCGTGGCGACATCAATCGGGATGGAAAAACTCACACCCTGAAAGCTGCCGGACTGTGAGTAGATCTGGGAATTGATGCCAACTACCTTGCCACCCAGATTGAACAAAGGTCCCCCGGAATTCCCGGGATTGATCGCCACGTCGGTTTGGATAAAGGGCACATACTGCTCGCTCTGCAAGCTTCGCCCCTTGGCCGAAACGATGCCGGCGGTCACCGAATAGTCAAAACTGAATGGCGATCCGATGGCAAATACCCACTGACCGGGCCGCAGCTTCTGCGAATCTCCAATCTGTACCGCTTGAAGCCCCTTGGCATCAATCTTGAGCAGGGCGAGATCCGTGGACCGATCATAGCCAACCACGGTTGCCGGCAATTGGCGGCGATCAAGTAAGCGCACGATTATTTTCTGCGCACCATGAACGACGTGGTAGTTCGTCAGAATGTAGCCGTCTTCCCATAGCACGAACCCAGAGCCCAGTGGTTCGGCCGGCGGTTCAAGATCCGAATCCGGCTCACTGTCCTTTTCGGCTCGCTCCTCTAAGTAGCGTCGAAACCATTCGGGACTCTGATCGTCGTGGGCCAGAATGTCTCCTGCCACTGTAGGGGCTGACACCGTGCTGATGTTCACCACCGAGGGGCTGTTCAGCTCCACCAATTCGGCGAAATCGGGGAAGCCGGTCTGTGCGCGCCCGCAGCCGACCGTCAGACCAACAAGAATCAGAAAGGCGAGAATTCCCGGCAAGCTGCGCGGAGACTGGGGCAATAGGCTGCAGTTGGCATTTTTCACGGTCTAATTCTAGCCCGCATGGCGGCTGTGGCGGCGAGCAGAAATCCGGTCTGCCGATTGTCGGTAATGGAGAACACCCAAATTGAATTGCGCGAAACGCGCCTGACGTCCCTAGTTAAGGGCGTCGCCGGTCTTCAGCACCCGCGTCTCATTGGCAGCTTCCATATTGTCGCCAATCATCCTGATGGTGTTACTAGGCACCTCACCCACCACAGTAATGTGCACCTTGCCGACTCTGCGGCTATAGGCATTCATCGGCCCCATACGGTCCAGCCTCTGCAAGACCGGGCTGAGCGCCTCGGGATCTCGCGGCAGCACTCGGTAGACCGAGACGGCGCTCAGACCGTCCGACAGGACAATATGCTCGCGGACGCCCGCGGGAGATGCCTGAAACTGTCGCCGCACCACTCCAAATCCGGGCGGCAACTTGGAAAATTTGGCCTGCTCGGCCCCCTCGCTGCGTACCGCATCGGCGATGACAACTGGTTCCAGCTCATGGGCCTGGGCAATTGCGTCCACCGCAGTCTCGGTCGATTCGCGCAGTTGCGCCTCGGACGCGACTGCCTCAAATGCGGAATCCGGAATCGTATCGGGGAATTTAACTTCGGTAAAAAACATCTGTTCCAACAGATTGCCGTCCGGGCCGACGAGACTCAGCTTGAGGGGCACGCCGGTATCCTGATCGGCCCATACCTCGTAGCCGTAACGAAACTGGTCCCGCGGCGCGATGGCGATGCCGCGACAGCGGCGACCCGCGACGCGAGCCACGCCCAGTTCCTTAAGCTCGTAGACGGAGCTGATCTGCTGCAGTCGTTCCGGCGACAGCGCCTGAAAAAATCCCTTAGGACCCGGTCCGCCACCGCGCCGCGCAGTGAGCGTCAAATCCTTGGGCAACAGGCAAGTGAGTTTGTCGTTCTGCTTGAGCACCTCGCGCACTTCGCCAGTCATGGACTGGACCCGCTCACGTTCCGAGCCGTTGGCAAATCGATGGGTCACCCGGAAAGTTTCGAGCACGTTGTCACCGCGATATACGAGTACGCCCTCATAACTGGTCATGCGCGCCGCCAACGCCGCCTTGACCAACCATTGATTGGTGTCATCAGCCGCCTGGGCACCAAGGCCAATACTCAGGCCAAACGCCAGAACCGCGAGGCGCACTTTACCCATTAACGATACTCATCCGAGTAAGGCCGATATTCAGCCGTGTGGGCCGCAAAACGCGCATAACGCAGCGTGCCACCAACACCTTCGCCGGAAACCGCATTGCTATGGTCGATCAGGTACTCACGCAGCATCTGCGAGTGCTCGTCCTGTGGCGCTGAAGTCAGCTGCTTCACCGCGTCACGGCTGACCGGAGCAGCCCACTGAATGGGCTGCACCGCGGTGATCTGCGCCACTGCCGATTGCCCTTCTTGCTCAGCAGCTTGCGGCTGAACCAGCAGCACTGCAGCAGCGCCCATGGAGGCGGCGGCAGCAAATCCGGCTACCGGCTTCCAGAACCGAGACACTCGACCAGTCCTCGATGTGACGGGCCGGGCGAAGTCGACCACCTTGTCCGAACCATAAACGGGCTCTTCATCCAGCGCGGCCATCACATCGGCACAGACGCAGGCTTTCACGCCACCTAAGACGACGCCGGTACGGGCATCACGCGCCTTGCACATTCGGCTCCATTCCAGCGCCAGCTCTGGATCGCGATCCATCTCATCGAGCAATTGGTCCAGCTCGGCACCATGGCATTCACCGTCAAGCAGAGCAGATAGTGAATCTTTGTTCATTGTGGAGACCATTTCCTGAAAAAATTTGAACCGTCGACTTCCCGTTCCTGCACAAGACAACAACCTAAACCGCAGCTTAACGGGAAAGTTCCGTCGAGATGATGAGTGGCAACCAACATTTGCTATTCCAATAGAGGCTTGAGAATCACATCAATAGCATCGCGCGCCCTGAAAATGCGCGAACGCACGGTGCCGATCGGGCAATCCATGGCCTCTGCAATATCCTCATAAGACAAACCTTCCAGTTCCCGCAGAGTGATGGCCTGTCGCAAATCTGGCGGCAGACCGGCGATCGTTTCACCGACCTTCTGGCGTATTTCCTCTGACAACAGAAGTGCCTCAGGAGTTGCAATATCGCTCATCTGCGCCGTATGGCCGAACTGCTCGGCATCGTCGACGTCAATATCCTGCGTACTCGGCCGCCGGTTCCGCGCCACCAGATGGTTTTTAGCGGTATTGATACCGATTCGATACAGCCAGGTATAAAACGCGCTCTGTCCGCGAAACCCCGGCAGGGCTCGCCACGCCTTGATAAAACTTTCTTGAGCAACGTCCGCGGCATCTGCCTCGCCCACCAGCCGACTGACCAACTGAATGATCTTATGCTGATACTTGCGCAGCAATAGTTCGAACGCGCGCTTGTCACCTGCCTGCGCACGCTCTACCAGCTGATCATCTCCCCCAGACTGCTGTTCGCTCATTGATTCTGTCGTTATCGGAACACAGCCATACCCCGCGAGGCGCATTCCTTGTTCATAATTGGGCCTAGTCTATCAAGCAGAGTTCCCGATCATGGGGTCAGACGTACTGATTCTTGGAAGCGGCGCGTCTGGGCTGAGTCTGGCCCTTCGTCTGGCACAAGCCGGCAGACGCGTCATGGTGGTATCAAAGACCCAATTGGAATCGGGATCCACACTGTGGGCCCAGGGCGGCATTTCTGCTGTCATCGACAAGGGGGACACCCTTGCCGCTCATGTCGAGGACACGCTCATTGCTGGCGGCGGATTATGTAACCCAGCCGCAGTTGAGTTTACGGTCGAGCGCGGTCCGGAAGCGATTCGCTGGCTGATGAATTTGGGCGTCTCCTTCACGCTCGACGATGATCAGGGTGCGCAGAGCGGCTCACGGCTGCACCTGACACGCGAGGGCGGCCATAGCCATCGACGCGTTGTTCATGCCGCGGACTCCACGGGTCGCGAGGTCGAAACCACCCTCGCCTCTCTGGCCATTGCCCATCCAAATATCGTGATTCGGGAACGCCAGGTCGCCCTCGACCTGATCCTTGATTCGTCTCAAAAACGCGTTGAGGGGGTCTATCTATGTGATCGCGCGACGATGGAAGTCGAAGCGGTGTCTGCCAAAGTCGTGGCCCTGTGTACTGGCGGCGCCAATCAGGTTTATCTGTATTCCTCCAATCCATTCGGCGCGTCAGGCGATGGAATTGCCATGGCGTGGCGGGCCGGATGCAGCGTTGGAAACATGGAGTTCATGCAGTTTCATCCAACCTGCCTTTATCACAAGGACTCACGCAATTTCCTGATGACCGAAGCCCTTCGCGGCGAAGGCGGCTATCTACGGCTACCGCCCGAGAATGGAGATCCGGGGGAACGCTTCATGCTGCGCTATGACGAGCGCGCAGAATTGGCTCCACGCGACATCGTGGCACGCGCCATCGATAGCGAGATGAAGCGATTGGGCCTGCCCTACGTGCTTCTGGACGTCACCCATCTCGAACCCGAGTTTGTGCGCAGCCACTTTCCCAGCATTCACGCCCACTGTCTTGAACTGGGTATCGACATCACGACCGACCCCATTCCCGTGGTGCCCTCGGCGCACTTTACCTGTGGCGGGGTGTTGACGGATTTCCGCGCCAGAACCGACGTTGACCATCTTTATGCCATCGGCGAAGTGGCCTGCACTGGCCTGCATGGGGCAAACCGCCTAGCGTCCAATTCTCTGCTCGAGTGTCTGGTGTTTGCCAGTGCGGCGTCCGAAGACATTCTCTCGCGCCTCGATGCCATCAGCGCGCCCGGTCCGCTGAAGTCCTGGGACGCTTCGCGCGTCACTGATTCCGACGAAGACGTGGTCGTGTCGCACAACTGGCTGGAGTTGCGTACCTTCATGTGGGATTACGTCGGCATAGTGCGAACGACCAAACGCCTGCAGCGCGCGCTGCGCCGGGTGGAACTGTTGCGCCAGGAAATTCAGGAGTACTACGGCAACTACCGAGTGAGTCATCATCTGATCGAACTGCGCAATCTGGTGGTCTGCGCCGAACTCATCGTGCGATCCGCTCTGTCACGCCACGAGAGTCGCGGCCTGCATTACACCGCAGATTATCCAGACACGTTGGCCGAGGCAAAGCCGACCATCATTCCTGGCAGGTCGGCGCAGTGATATTTACTGATCCCTTTTTGGCTTTTCTTGACGTATTCGGCGCGAATTCGCGCGGATACGCTAATTTCCGTGCCCATCACAACAACTTGCGCTGCCTAGTTTCGTGCTCAAGCAGCCAGCGCTTCCGCTCAATTCCGCCGCTATATCCGGTCAAACTACCGTTCGCACCGATGACCCGGTGACAGGGCACGATGATGGAAATGGGATTTTTCCCATTAGCCAGGCCGACAGCGCGTGATGCCCTCGGATTGCCGATGCGTTTGGCCA
This sequence comes from Panacagrimonas sp., assembly GCA_041635265.1. GTDB lineage: Bacteria > Pseudomonadota > Gammaproteobacteria > Nevskiales > Nevskiaceae > Panacagrimonas. Next base: position 11,624 of record JBFJJV010000060.1, on the reverse strand, counting down.
ATTCGCCGTAGTTGATGGTCTCGCCATAGGGAATGTCGCAGAGAGCCTTCCAGACTGCTCTCTGAAAGTCGGTGCCCGCCCCATCCAGATGCAGGCTAAAGGTGCGCAATTGACCTGAAAAATAAGCTTCGAGCTGCCGGCGGACTTCGCCAAATGCCTCATCGTCCCGCTCACCGACCATCTTTTCATGTCTATGTTCGCCAAGATACAGACCCGCCAGAGCACCGTCGCGTAGGACCATCAATACCGGCCCCAGCGGCGTATCGTCCATTTGGCTATATCGAATATCGTTCTGCCTCATGCCAGTCATCCTCCGGCTCGCAAACTGTTCCATAAATGCAGTGCCGCATACGCTCGCCATGGTCGCCATTGCGCTGAGGCTTCGATGAGCTGCGCTGGTTTTCTTACGTTCAATACCTTCATCAGCACAAGATCGGACGCCGGGAGCGCATCGGCATCGCCTAGCGCGCGCATGGCGACGTACTGCGCCGTCCAGGGCCCGATGCCGGCGATGCTTTGCAGGCACTTCGCTGTCTCCATCAGATCCGAATCCGGTGCCAGCACGAGCTCCTCCGCCGCGACTGCCCTTGCAAGGTCTGAAACGGTCTGGGCGCGACGCCGGGTCAGTCCCAGATTGATCAAGGTCTGCAATGGGGCGGCGGCGATACGGGCGGCTTCCGGCGAGAAAAACCTGAGGGCCCCGAACGGCGTCGCCGCCGGCTCGCCGAAGGCGGTCGCAAAGCGACCGAACAAGGTGCTTGCGGCCTTGACCGAAACCTGCTGACCCAATACTGCACGCAGGGCCAACTCAAAACCGTCAAGCGCCCCCGGCACCCGCAGGCCCGGACTTTTCTTGAGTGAAGCCCGCAGGCGCGGATCGCACGCGAGCTGGCCCTCGATCAGCGCCGGATTGGCATCGAGATCAAACAGGCGACGAATTCTCGGCAGCAATCTGGAAAGCACCGGCAGTAACTCAGGTGAAAGTTCCACCTCGAGCTGGTCTCGGCCGCTTAATGCCTGTACTGCCATCCAGCCATGACAGCCTTCAAAGCGAATGGTCCGGATATAGCGCTGCCCAACTGCTGCCTCAACCCCGGCAGCGGCACGAGCGACCAGGAAATTCCGCAGCTCAGGCCATGCCAGTGGCGGGCGATAGGCCAATTTGAGCACCAGTCCATCGCTGCCCGTCGCCATCGTGTGCTTGCGCAGCGCGCTCGGATTCAATCCGTAGCGATGCTGAAATAGATGGTTAAACCGTCGAACGCTTGAAAATCCACTGGCCAGTGCAATCCGGGTCATGGAGAGCTGGGTTTCGGTGAGCAACTGCTTGGCAAGCAGCAGTCTCCGGGTCTGTGCGAGCTGCACGGGGGTGACCCCAAACTCTGCCAGCACCGCGCGTCGCAGCTGTCGCGCTGACAATCCGTAGTCCGCGGCCAAATCATCAATACGGCCATGGTTTAGGGCACCAGATTCAATTTTCGAATAGACCCAGTGCGCGGCGTTCCGACTGGCATCGACCCGTGCAAGCCCGGGGGCCAGTTCAGGTCGACAACGCAGGCAGGGTCGATAACCTTGCCGCTCGGCCAGCGCAGCGTGCGCAAAAAAAGTGCAGCGCTCTGGCCGTGGCGTTCGCGCCGGACAGATGGGGCGACAGTAAATGCCCGTGGTGGAGACGCCCACAAAAAAACGTCCATCGAAACGGGGATCGCGCGATTTGAGTGCCTCATAACAGTGTTCAGGGCTGATCTCCATGACCCTATTTTGCGCGGTCCCCTCCGCTATTTCTCGCCGTTTTCGGTCACGCAAGCTGCGCCGAGAATGGCTGTGACGCTGCCGACAGGCGTCGCGCCCCCCAGACTGCAGTCATGCAGAGCATCCTAAGGAGATAGCGGTGGTGGCGGCTGGGACACTGCTCCTGTGACAACGACAGCCCAAATTCCCTGCTGGTTCGAAACAGATTGCGGTGGCGAAAATTTGGCGGCGAAGTGATCGGCAAAAATTTTTATCCGCTCTTCTCAAGAGACTTGCCATCGTCGGCAATCAGCCTTGCCCTGAGCTTGCGCAGGAGTTCGGGAGAGACTTCGTCGCCCAACAGGATGCGACTGCGCTTCTGTCCGCTGGGGACTCTGAAGTTGAGAACGAGCACAAGCGGATGCACATAAGTGCTGGACAGAAGTTCTGCTGCCACCGGCTTGGGAGCAGAAGTTTCGATCGCCCATCGGTGATCTGCTTGGGCAAGAATGCGGCGAATCGCCTTGGGACCATATCCGAACGCGGGGTGCCGACGCACCCAAAGCCATGAGCCTGCGACCCCGGCGGCGACGGTGAGCATCAGCACGCCAGTCTGCATGGCGAAGGGCAGCAAAGCCAAGGGGAAGATATGAATCCAGAACAGCAGCTGATGCGCGCGTGCTGAAGGTTTCAGGTTCAGCTCCAGTGCTGCTGGAGCCTGCGCGCTCATTTGAATATGCGCATCTGTTGAATGACTTCAGAAAATTCTTCGGGCGCCTCCGAATAGCCCATTGACCAAGACCAGATGTCCGGGTCTTCAACACTGCTGAGCAGACGAATGAAGGCCTCGCGCTCAGCCTCAGGTGCTTCCAGATAGCGGCCTCCGTGATAGCGGGCAACCATCACATCCAGCTCCCTCATGCCGCGACGGAGCAAGAAGCGCAAGCGTTTTTCATCCATTGATGATGTTTTCCATGGGCGAGCAGGCCGGGTGGGCCATTTTGCGGGCAAGCGCCCCAAGCAGGCGCTCCAGCACTTAAGAGCTCGCCCGCTCCGGCAGTGTGATATTCATCTCCAGCACCTCCAGTCCGGCGTCGCTCTGAACATTGACGTTCACTGCCGAATCCGGAACCGAGACATATTTGCGCACCACCGAGAGCAATTCCTCGCGCAGCGCTGGAAGATAGGATGCCCTGGCACCCAAACCGCCGCGTCGGCCATCGTCCTCGCGCTGCACAGCGACGACCATCATCAGACGGTCACGTGCGGTGCTCGCCGTTTTAGGCTTTTTCTTTCCCCAGATTTTGAGCCAGTCCATGTCAGCCTCCGAAGAATTTGCCGAACAAGCTTTTCTTCTGAACATTCATGAATCGATGCGGTCGCTCTTCGCCAAGGAATCGTGCGACCAGATCGTCGTACGCCTGCCCAGCCGGGTTGGTCTGATCCAGAATCACCGGCGAACCTGAGTTGGATGAAGTCAGCACAGCGGTTGATTCCGGAATTACCCCTAGCAGAGGCACGGCGAGAATGTCCTGCACATCATCAACCGACAGCATTTCTCCAGCCTCAACCCGATTGGGATTATATCGGGTCAGAACCAGATGCTCCTTGACTCGGCCATCATTCGCCTCGCTGTGTTTGGTCTTGCTCGCGAGCAGACCGAGCACGCGGTCGGAGTCACGGACAGAGGAGACTTCCGGGTTGGTGACCACCAGCGCTTCATCCGCAAAGTACATGGCCAGATGGGCGCCGCGCTCAATGCCAGCTGGCGAGTCGCAGATAATGTAATCAAAGGTCTCGGCCAGTTCGGCCAGAACCCGTTCTACCCCTTCCTGGCTGAGGGCTTCCTTGTCCCGCGTCTGGCTGGCCGCAAGGATCGACAGATTCTCGATCTGCTTGTCCCTGATCAGCGCCTGCCGCAGATTGGCTTCCCCCTGAATGACGTTCACGAAGTCGAACACCACTCGGCGCTCACAACCCATGATCAGATCAAGGTTGCGCAGACCCACGTCAAAATCGATGACGACCGTTTTTTTTCCGCGAGTGGCCAGGCCAGTCGCAAAGGACGCACTGGTTGTCGTCTTGCCCACGCCGCCTTTGCCCGAAGTTACAACAATAATCTTTGCCAATTGACTCTCTCTCCGTGCTTAACTTTACCAGCCAGTGACTGGCATGATTGCCATATTCAATCCGCTAAATTCCAAGTTTCTCAATGCTGAGTTTGCCGTCTACCAGCAAGGCTTGAACAGCCTGCCCGCGCAATGCGCCATTGATTTGTTCGGCGACAGCGTAAATGCCAGCCACAGCGATCAACTCTGCTTCCATAAGTTTGCAGAACACGCGCGCGGCCTTGTCCCCTTGGGCCCCGGCTACGGCGCGCCCACGCAGGGCGCCATAAACGTGAACACAGCCGTCAGCAATGACCTCTGCACCCGGGCTGACGGTGGTCATCACGATCAGATCGGATCCTTCTGCATAGACCTGCTGACCCGATCGGATCGGGGTGGTGATGACCTTGGCGGCTTTGCGCTCGGTGGCGGTGGCCGGTGGCGGCACTTGAGGTCTGCGCGCCGATGGCTCGGGTGCGGCTGCAGCTCGAACCTTGAGGTCAGAAACCAAGTCGTCCGGCATCACAGGCAGGCCCAGGGCACGCGCAGCGCCCGCCAGCGCGCCGTCATTGACGGCCATGGGTTGAATGCCCACAGCGCGCATAGCGGACAGGATCGGCGCCAGATCGAGCGCTTCGTCAGCGTCGAGCAACACGGGCATACCTGCCGCCGCTTCGCCCAGAGACTGCGTAAATGCCTGAAGTTGTGCTTTTATCGCAGTCAAGTCGGCATCCAGGATGCGAACCCGGGTCAGTGAAAGCATGCGGCCCTTGAACTCAAGAGCAGTACGGGTAGTGGACATGATCTGTGCGATGGCGTTTCCCAAGTTTAACCCGAACAGCGCTTCGAGAGGCGAGCGCATTGATCTATTCGTGCGCAAGCTCAGAGGTCAAATCAATGTCGCGCAGCACAAGTCAATGCCCGCCCGCAAAAAAATGACCCCAGACCTGTGTTTTGCACTTCAATATAAGTTAGCGTAATAGGCTATTTTGACAACAGAGCGTTGCTGCTAAATATGGCCATCAACTGGCAAGATTATCGCTGCGAGGACTTTTTCGACGAGCTATTTGAAGCGCCGGGCAAGGCGCGTGCCTCCGCACAGCGCCTTGCGGATTATCTCGATGACCTGACAGACGCGGATCTGGTCGAACGCCGTCTTGCCGCAGAGTTGGCCACCAAGGTCATGGGCATCAGCTTCACGGTGTACTCGGAAGGCAAAAACGTCGATCGAGCCTGGCCATTCGATCTGATTCCGCGGGTGATCGCACTGAGTGAGTGGCAGAAGACGGAGGCGGGCCTGATTCAACGCACCACGGCGCTCAACCATTTTATCCAGGATATCTACAACGATCAGAAGATTATCAAGGACAAGATTTTTCCCGCTGAGCTGCTCGGCGATTCTGTCAATTTCCGTAAGCAATGCGTCGGCATGAGCCCGCCACACAAGGTCTGGGCGCACATTTGCGGCTCTGATCTGGTTCGCGGCAAAGATGGCACGGTCTATGTGCTGGAGGACAATCTGCGGGTGCCCTCAGGTGTGAGCTATATGATCGAAAACCGGATGGTCATGAAGCGTGCGTTTCCTGATCTGTTCGAAAACAACACGATTCTGCCCGTAGATGACTACCCCTCCCAGCTATACGACATGCTCGCCGCCATGTCGCCGCGGCCGCTGGATCAACCCAATATCGTGCTGCTCACGCCCGGCATCTACAACAGCGCCTATTTTGAACACGCTTGGTTGGCCCAGCGCATGGGCATTGAACTGGTCGAGGGGCCCGATCTGTTCGTGGCCGACGACGACTGCTGCTACATGCGCACGATTTATGGTCCGGAGCGCGTCGACGTCATCTATCGCCGCATCGACGACCTCTTTCTGGACCCGGAGGTATTTCACAAAGACTCCATCCTGGGCACCAAGGGCCTGATGAGGGCTTGGCTCAAGGGCAATCTGGCACTGGCCAATGCCCCTGGGGCGGGCGCTGCCGACGACAAGGTGGTCTATTCCTATGTGCCGCAGATGATCAAGTACTACCTCGGCGAGGACGCCATCCTGCCGAATGTCCCGAGCTATCTGTGCATGGACCCCAAGCAACGTGATTATGTGCTGGCCAACCTCGACAAACTGGTGGTCAAGCCAGCCAATGAATCCGGAGGCTACGGCATGCTCATCGGTCCGCGCGCTACCCAGGAACAGCGAGACGAGTTCAAGAAACTGATTCAGGCCAATCCACGCAACTACATGGCGCAACCAACACTGGACATATCTACCGCACCCATCTTGATGCCGGATGACACAGTTGAGCCCAGACATCTGGATTTGAGGCCCTTCATTCTCTCGCGCGGAGATTCAACCTATGTCACCACCGGTGGCCTGACCCGGGTGGCGATGACACGCGGCTCGCTGGTGGTGAACTCATCGCAAGGTGGCGGGGCCAAAGATACCTGGGTGGTTGATGTGGATGCAGATGCAGCCACACAGCCGTCGCAATCACAGCGTCAGAACAGCGGAGGGTCAGAGTAATGCTCTCTCGCGTCGCTGATGATCTGTACTGGTTTGGTCGCTACCTGCAGCGCGCCGAAAACACCGCGCGTCTGATCAATGTCAACGCCAACCTACTGCTGGATCTGCCCCAGAACACGGTATACGGCTGGGAGCCTCTGATTCAGATTGTAGGTGTCGAAGACACCTATCGCGAGCACTATCCTGATTTCAGTGAAGGCAATGTGCTGCGCTTCCTGATGATGGACGAGCGCCACAGTGGCTCGATCATATCCTCACTGCTTCAGGCACGCGAAATCCTGCGTACGGTGCGTGACTGCCTGCCACGGGAAGTATGGGAAAAGCTTAACGATTTACATTATTTTGTTCAGGGTCGTGGTGAGCAAGTCGTTTCGCGGGCGCGTCGACAGGAATTTCTGCAACGGGTCATCGACGGTGCCGTGCTGGTTCACGGCACCATCTTCACCAATATGAGTCGTGACGTCGGCTTCCAGTTTCTCAAGATCGGAACCAATCTTGAGCAGGCGGACATGACAACCCGCATTCTGGATGTGCGCTCGACATCTCTGATCGACACCGGGCAGACACAGGACCTAGCCCCCTTCTACAACATCCAGTGGATGAGCGTGCTGCAGTCGCTGACGGCCTACCAGATGTATCGCCGTCATGTGCGTGCTCGGGTCAATCGCACTGGCGTTCTCAGATTCCTGCTTCAGGACCGGGCCTTCCCGCGCAGCGTGAATTTCTGTCTGACGGCCATCTCGGCAACGACCCGTCAGCTGCCACAGAACCGTCAGGTTGAACGAACCCTTTCTCGGGTGCTGAGTCTGGTGCAGGACGCAAACATCACCCATCTGGTCGAAGAAGGCCTGTCGGAACTCATCGATGAAACACAGATTGGCCTAGGCCTTGTGCATGACGCCATGGCGGAAGCCTATTTCAAGACCTGAGGCCCTGATGCCCGGGCCTCGAGGTCTGGCGGTGAAAATTTGTTACTTTCCATTGAATAATATTAAATATACTGATTGTTTCAAATAATCTGCCTTGATCCCGTAGTAGGAAAGAGGCAAATTTCAACTGATATATAAGACACTTAGACAACAGATACCCATTATTTAGAGGTCCATCGCAGGACGAAGGCGCCCCATGATCCCATCCATCCTAAAGCTCGACGCAGGCGGACAACCGGTTGCGTGGATTCGATGGCAGTCCGCCGTCACGCTCTATGCGCGTGATCGCGTTCGATGGGAAGCGGGAGAAGAACGCTTCCGGATTCTGGGCGGCATCTGCGCCATGACCGGAAAACGATCGAGCTTCGAAATCGGTTCGATTATTGCCGTGGCGGATCGGTCCAGAAAATTCTCCCACGGCGCGCCGTTGCTGACCAACCGCACCCTGTTTCAGCGCGACCGAAATCTGTGCCTGTATTGCGGCACCCAATTTCCTGCGAACCGTCTCACTCGCGATCACATCGTGCCAGTCTCACGCGGCGGCTTGAGCATCTGGGAAAACTGTGTCACGGCCTGCGAACGCTGCAATCATCGCAAGGCGGATCGCACACCTGAGCAGGCCAATATGAAATTACTGGCGGTGCCCTATATTCCAAATCTCGCGGAGTACCTGATTCTGTCCAATCGCAGAATTCTGGCGGACCAGATGGAATTCCTGATGCATTTTGCGAACAAGAAGAAGATGCGTCACTAGATTTCCGCTCCCCCGTTATCAATCACGGGGCATTCGAACTGTAACGTCCACCACGCGCTGCCTTGACCAGGCGGGAGCTTGTCACTCTGAGACAATTCGTAATCAGGCTCGCCACCCGCGATGCGGCCTGATTCCGTTTTCGGCCTCGGCACTGGCCTCGTTGCCTGCCGGATTGATCGAAGTCATCAAACATTCCGCTGGTAGTTCGATGCGCCAGAAAGAGCCTATTTCTCTGAGGAAGCCTGCGCTCATGCCCAGAACAAGTCCCTTTGACGCAAACTGGAATGCCCGCCTCTTCGCCTGGAAAGACGGAGCGCGCCGAAATCAGTAAAGCAGGGGAATCAGCCACACCGTAATCAAACCGAAAATCAGCACCAGAGGCCCGCCAAAACGCATGAAGTCGCCGACGGTATAGCCGCCGGGCCCCATCACCATGAGATTGGTCTGGTATGCCATGGGCGTCGCGAAAGATGCCGAGCAACCAGCGATGACGGTGATGGTCACTGCGTGTGAGGAGAGACCTGCAGCGCCACCGGCTGCCAATGCCAGTGGCATGGTCAGAGCCACGGCCGCAGCATTGGAGATCAGTGTCGTAACCAGCGCTGCCACTGAAAAGATGGCCAATACCAGCAGTCTGGGTTGATCACCGGCAGCCGCGATGGCGGCATTGGCGATCGGTTGCAACAGGCCGTTCTCGCTCAGAGAATTGCCGATGCCGATAGCACCGGCAATGACGATCAGCATGGACCAGTCGACCGACTGGCGAGCTTTCTTCAGAGTGGTACAACGGGCCAGGACCATCACTGCGGCTGCTATCAATGCGCCTTGCAACACCGTCCAGAAACCCAGTGCGTTACCCAACACCATCACCCCGATCGCAGACAAGGCCAGCCAGGGGCGGCTGCGTACCGGGACTTGATCCCCTTCCAGCGGACGGACTAGGAGGAAATCGCGCGAATTTGCCCAGCGAGCAGCGAATCCGGGCGTGCCATCCAGAATCAGGGTGTCACCGGGTTCAAAGATGATGTCTCCGATGCGGCCTTTCAACTCGCTGCCATCTCTGGAAACTGCAATGATGGCTGCGTCATAGGATTCACGAAATCCACTGTCGCGCACCCGATTGCCCACCAAAGGAGAGCGTGTGGAGATCACAGCCTCAGTCAGATGCCGGCTGCGGCTGTGGGCATCGATGGAGAACAGTTTGTCGGAGGGGGGCGAAATTCCGCTGATGCGCAACAGATCGGACACATTATTCGGATCGCCAAAGAACACCAGACGATCGCGGCCACGCAGAACCGTACTGGGTTCAACCGGGGCAATGAGTTGCTCTTCGCGAATAATCTCGGACAGGTACAAACCATCCAACTGGCGCAGCCCCGCCTGTGCCACATTGCGCCCCTCCAGAGAACCGCCGGAATCGATGATCATCTCGAAGGAATAACGGCGTGCATCGGAGAGCCTTTCCGAGGGCGGTTTACGCACTTTGAGCCGCCTGCCCGCAATCTGAATATAGACCATTACCGCGATCATCAGGGGGATGCCGAGCAAACTCTGCTCGAGAAAACCAAGGCCCGGGTCTCCGTCTTCGTAAGCGCGCAGTGCGCTGTTTGCAACCAGATTGGTGGAGCTTCCAAGCAGCGTAATCGTGCCCCCGGCGACAGCGGCATAGCTCAAGGGCAGCAACAGCCGCGATGGGGAAATTCCGTGGCGGCCGGCCCAGTCTTTTACCAACGGAATATACAGGGCCACCAGCGGTGTGTTGCTCACAAAGGAACTCAACACGCCAACCGGGCCGGTCACCAACCATTGTGCGTGCCGCTCTGACTTGGGTGATTTAAGAAGTACCGTTCCCAAAAGATGCATGGCACCGCTGTCACGCAAACCCGCTGCGACCACGAACAAGGTGCCGATCGCAATTACGCCCGGGTTGGAAAAGCCTGCCAAAGCGCCTTGCAGACTGACAGAACCCGTGAGCAGGAGAATGCTCAGGCAGCCCAGCACGACGGCATCGGCGGCATGTGATTTGCGGGCCAGGCCAATGAAGCACAGCACCAGAACCAGCGCAGAGATAACGGGGCCGAAACTGGCCGGAATAAGAGTTTGGATCATCAGTACGACTGGGTCAGGTGCCGGCGATAATTTATTAGTCAGCCAAACGGTCTGGCCGGGATTCGTCCACGACTTCCGAGGTCGCTTCTCCGTTCATTTCTTCCAGTCCTTTGGCCTCGGTTTCACTGATCAGTTCTTCCTGACTGCTTTGAATGCCGATATGGAAGGCGGCAAACCCGGGCATTACGAACTGATTCAAGGCACGCCCGAGAATTCGACCGTTATAAGACGCAATGAGGTTGACGCCCATGTTGGTGATGGGATCGGTCACGGTGCCGAGCACCTCACCAATACGTACGCTGTCTCCCAGCTTGACCTTGGAGAACAAGATTCCGCCACGCTGGACGCGCTGCCATCGAGACTCGTAGTAGATCGGCTGAGGGTGCTTCCACAGACGCCTTTCGCGCGCCATACCCAGATGGCTCATCAGAGCCTCCACCCCTTTGACGCCGCGCGCGACTTCTGAGGGCTGCAGGCGAAGCGGCTCGCCAGTCTCGACCGTGACCGAAGGAACACCCGCTTCGGCCGCCGCACGCCGCAACGTGCCACGGGCCCCGACTGACTGCAGCACGGCAATATCTCCGAATCCATGAACCATGTCCGCAATGGTCTGGTCGCGCAGGTCGGCACGTAGCTGGGGCAGATTGGTGCGATGGAATGATCCGGTATGGACATCGACCAGCAGGTGGCATCCACCGAGAATAATCTGCTCAAAAAATGAATGCGCGATACGCGACGCCAGACTACCCTTGGGATCGCCTGGAAAATGTCGATTCAGGTCCCGTCGGTCGGGCAAATAACGCGAGCCTCGTTGAAAGCCCGGCAGGTTGACGATCGGCACACCAACCACAGTGCCCTTGAGGGTCTCAGCATCAAGACCATGAATCACCCTTCGAACGACATCAATACCGTTGATCTCGTCGCCATGGACTGCCGCGGTCAGACACAGCACCGGCCCTTCTTGTTTGCCATGAACCACCAGCACCGGCGTAGGTTGATCCAACACGCCAAACCCGGCCCTGGTTCGCCAGCCAAGATGGCGGGTGGCGCCCGGCGGCACCGAAGCGCCCAGAATTTCGAACGACGCTCGCGCCGCCGGCCCTTCTGTGGCGATGGCGATGTCAATGTCAGGTTCAGCTTTGGGTCTTATCTTCTTGTCGGCTCGCGCTGCGTCGATCGCCTCTACCGCTTCATCGTGTTTGACCTTGGGCTGTTTCTTTTTAGTCGCTTTCGGCGCGGTGTCTGCGGTGTCCGCAGCTATCGGCTCCTCGGCTTCTGCGGGGGCTGATTTTTTGACTTCTATTATCGTTTCTAGATTTACATCGGGCGTTGGTTCTGAAGTGACATCTTTGACCTTCGCCTTGCCCTCCTCCGGATCAGCTTCCGGCTCAATCAAGAGCACCGGCTGCTCTTCGTCCAATTCATCGCCTGGTTTGACCAGTGTTTCAGTGCCGTATGCGCTGAGCGCC